>CAMFLJ010000133.1 GCA_945957335.1 uncultured Actinomycetes bacterium
CCATGAACGCCACGGCGGTGGCCACAGCCAGCACGACGACGGCGAGCGCGGCGGCCCACAGCAGGCCGCGGTTGACGCGCCGGGGCGGCGCCTCGGGCGGCCGGTCGTCGGGTGGGAGCGAGGTGGTGTCCATGGCGGAACGGGCCCCGTGCGCCGGTGAACGCGCCGGTGGGGCTCCGGATCGACGGTAGCCGTGGGCCTCGCCCGGTCCCAACCGCCCTGCGGCCCTTCCGGGCCGGGTCCTTCGCCGCCGGCCGGGGGTGACGGTCTGGTTCGACGACTCGTCACGCCCGGCCGGGGCTGGTCGTGCGACCGGTGGGCACCCGGGCGGGGGATCCCCGGGTGCCCACCGATCAGTCCGCTCGCGACGGCACTGGGGCCTCGCCCTCCCGGCAGGCGGGACCGGCACGGAGGCAGCGGTCCCGCCCGGGTGTGGGCGGTGGCCCGGTCAGGCCGAGCGGAGGTAGCCCTGGAGGTGCACCGGCACCGGGATGTCCGGCAGCTGGTCCTCGGGGCGGGGGGTCTTGGGCGGGCGGCCGCGCCGGCGCTTGGTGGCGAGGATCTTCCCGTTCAGGAACATCTGACCGCCCCACACGCCCCACGGCTCGTGCCGGTCGATGGCGCCCTCGAGGCAGTCGAGGATCACCGGGCACGTGGCGCAGAGGGCCTTGGCCGCGGCGATGTCCTGGAGCTCCTCGGAGAAGAACACGCCGGTGAGCGACCCCTGGAGGTCGTTGCACGCGGCGTTCGCCCGTACGGCTGGTGAGATGTCGTCGATCGCCTCGGCGAGCATCGGTCGTCCCTTTCGTGGTGGTGGACAGGTGGTGGAGCGGTGGTGCTGGTGGAGCGGTGTCGCGGTGCGGGGAGTTGGTCGGGGTGAGGGGGTGGTTCCGGTGGGTTCGACCCCCGACCGGGGCCGAACTCAGCGGTCGTGTGCGGCGAACGCAGAAAGGCCGCCGGGAGAACCCGGCGGCCTGAGGAGCGTGCGACGCAGCGTGTGCTAGGTCGGGCTCGGAGGTCGCCGGGCGGGATGCTTGTGACCGAAGTCGGAGGTGGCATCCATGACCGGGGCGTACCAGGCGCCGGAGGTGGTGGTCACGGCCGGGTTCGCCACGATGGCGCGCACGCGAATGCCCGAGAGGGCACCGGTGGCACAGGCGTAGGCGGTCGTGAACATGGGTGCCAGGGAACCACAGGCCCCGGGATCCGTCAACGCAATTAAATGGTTGCGCGTCCGGCGGGTGGGCCGGATCGAGGGTCCCACCGGCTCCCGGGGCCGCCGGTAGGGTGCCCGAGGTGCCCGCCTCCACCGCCGAACGCAAGCCCAACGGCGGCGACGCCCTGCTGTCGGTGCCCACCCAGGGCCGGGTGTTCCGGGCCGGGCGCCGGGTGCGCCTCGGCGACGTCGATCCGGCCGGTCGGCTGCGCCTCGACGCCCTCGCCCGCTACCTGCAGGACGTGAGCGGCGACGACTCCGACGACTCGGGGCTGCCCGACGCCCAGGCGTGGGTCGTGCGCCGCACGGTGGTCGAGCAGCGCCGGGCCGCCCACCTCGACGAGAAGCTCGAGCTGGCCACGTTCTGCTCGGGCTACGGAAGCCGCTGGGCCGAGCGCCGCGTGTCGATCCTGGGCGCCGACGGGGCCCGCGTCGACGCCGTCACCGTGTGGGTGCACGTCGACCCCGCCACCGGGCGCCCCCGCACCCTGCCGGCCGCGTTCCACGACATCTACGGCTCCGCCGCGGCCGGGCGCGAGGTGCTGGCCCGGCAGGTGCACGAGCCCGTCGCCCCCGACGACGACGGCGTCGAGACGATGGCGTGGCGGGCCCGATCGACCGACCTCGACATCCTCGACCACGTCAACAACGCGGTGGCGTGGGCGGTGGTCGAGCAGGTGATGGCCCGCCTGCTGGTGGCCGCCGGCGGTGAGCGCGGCGGTCCCGACGACGTCCTGGCCGGGTCGTTCCGGGCCGAGGTCGAGTTCCGCGACGCGGTCGAGCGCCAGGTCGTGCACGGCGACGACGACCTCGTCGTGGCCCACCGAGCCGACGGTCGCGGGCGGGTGCTCACCGTGTGGTCGCCCGACGGGGCCACCGTGCACCAGACCGCGGTGCTTCAGCTGTTGGGCGAGAGCACCCGGCCGTAGAGCAGCGGCGCGCCGGTGGGCCGGTCGCGCACCAGCACCAGGAACGGCCCGTCGACGCGCACGACCACGGCGCCTGGCGCGCTCGGGCGTGCCGCCGGGACGGTGGTGGTGGTGGTCGAGCCCGTGCCGCTGGTTCCCGGTGGCCGGCTGGTGGCGGTGGCGCGTGGGGTGGTGGTGGCCGGCGGCTTGGGGGCCGGCGAGCTGGCGGTGGCCTCGGTGCCCTGCTCGGCCACGGCGAGGTAGGTCTGGTGGAGCACCGACGTGAGCGAGAGCGGCTCGGGGCTGATGCCGCCGTAGTCGGACGCCACCGGGTCGGTGGCGTCGGTGAGCCCGAGCGCGCGCAGGGCGTCGGTGAGGGGCACGTCGGTGGTGAAGCCGAACTTGGCCATGGTGAGGTCGAGGGTGGTGGGTGCGAGCGTGGTGAGCATCTCGCGGAGCCCGTCGCCCTCGAGGGCCTGCTCGACGTCGGTGAAGCGGCCGGGGTCGGGGACGATGATGGTCATCCAGAGCGAGCGCCCGAGGTAGGGGAGGTCGACGGCCACCCACCCCTCGCCGTGGCCGTAGCGGGCGTCGGTGAGGTCGGGGATGCGCATCATCGGCACGGTGGTGGTCGAGCCGTCGAGGTGGCGGAAGGGCTCGAGCCGGGTGTCGGTCTCGGCGAAGGGGGTGACCCAGGGGGCCTTCAGGTAGGCGGCCCCGGTGGCCAGGATGCGGGTGGTCGGCGAGATCGAGCCGCGGGGCGCGAGCTGGTCGATGTGGCCGTGGGTGGCGTCGTCGACCCAGCCGTTCACCGCCTTGCGGGCGGTCTCGGGGTCGGAGCGGAAGTCGGTGGTGCGCACGCCGGTGCCCCAGGTGGTGGCCAGCTGGTCGAGCCACGGCCGCTCGAGGGTGGTGCCCTTCTGGATCCAGAGGCTGTCGGCGAGGTCGATGGCGACGTTGCCGCTGCGCGTGGTGGCGTCGCGCTGGGTGCCTTCCCGTGAGGCGAAGGTGCGCTGCAGCGACGACAGGCCGAGGGCCAGCTCGGCGGCGCCGCCCGGTGCGGCGGGCGTGTGGAGCACCCGGTCGAGCTCCTCGGCGGTGGTGCCGCCGGCGCCCTCGCGCAGCTGTGAGAGCGAGGCCGCGACCGGCAGCGGGGCGATGGCGAGGTCGGCACCCGGGTTCTGGGTGGCGAGCTGCTGCTCGAGGTCGACCGCCAGGTTGAGGAGGGGCCCGGCCGCGGCCTCGGCGGCGGCGGGGTCGGCGGGCACCTCGTCGCCCGACCCCTTCACCTCGGTGCCCGTGCCGGCGGCGCACGCGACGGCGCCGAGCGAGAGCCCGACGACGAGGCCGAGCGCTCGGCGGCGGTGCGACATGGGGGCCACGGTAGGCCGCGGTCAGCCCGCGGCGGGGTCCAGTGCGGCTGCGTCGAGGGCGGCGGTGGCCGCGGCGAGCATGCGGGCCGAGCAGCCGGCCATGGCGACCGGCGGGGCGAGGTCGTCGACGAGGCGGTCGGCGATGGCCCGCAGCGCGTCGGCGGCGTCGCCCTGGCCGAGCACGACGGGCGCGCCGGCGTCGCCGCCAGCGGAGACCGCGGGCTCGAGCGGGATGGTGCCGATGAGGGGGATGCCGGCCTCGGTGGCCAGCGCCTCGCCGCCGCCCGAGCCGAACACGGTGTGCAGGTCGCCGTGCTCGCAGCGGTAGGCGCTCATGTTCTCGATGACGCCGAGCACGTGCAGGTGGCTCTTGCGGGCCATGGTGACGGCGCGGGTGGCCACCCGCTGCGCGGCGAGGGCGGGCGTGGTGACGACGAGCATCTGGGCCTGGGGGAGCATGCGGGCCAGGCCCATCTGCACGTCGCCGGTGCCGGGCGGCAGGTCGATCACGAGGTAGTCGAGGTCGTCGGCCCAGGCCACGTCCTCGAGGAAGTGCTGCACGGCCCGGTTGAGGATGAGGCCCCGCCACATGAGGGCGTCGGTCTCGTCGTCGACCAGCAGGCCCATCGACACGACGTCGAGGCGGCCGGGGCCGACGGGCAGCGAGTGGGGCTGGATGAGGCGCCCGCCGTCGGGCGTGGCCTCGGCGGCGAGGCGGCCCTCGAGCCCCAGCATGCGGGGGATCGAGAAGCCCCAGATGTCGGCGTCGATCACGCCGACGGCGAACCCGCGGGCGGCCAGCGCGGCAGCCAGGTTGGCGGTGACCGACGACTTGCCGACGCCGCCCTTGCCCGAGGCGACGGCCAGCACCCGGGCGCCGGTGGGCACCGCGTTGGGGCCGGCCGAGCCCTGGGCGGCCTTGCGGGCGACGTCCATGGCGGCCGACTTCTGCTCGGGGGTCATCTCGGCCCAGTCGATCGACACCGAGGTGACGCCGGGCAGGCCCTCGACGCGGGTGACGACGTCGCGCATGAGCTGGGCCCGCAGCGGGCAGCCGGCCGTGGTGAGGGCGACGGTGACGCGCACGGCGCCGTCGGGGGCCACGGTGGCGGCGCGGGCCATGCCCAGCTCGACGATGTCGGCCCCGAGCTCGGGGTCGATGACGCCGCGCAGGGCGGCGAGCACGTCGTCGGAGGTGGGGAGGTCGGCCACGGGGAGGATTCTAACGGGGTGGCCCGTGTAAACTCGGGGCGTGGACGGTTCGCCCCGGCTCGACGTGCTCAAGGCCCTCGGCGACAACACGCGCTACGCCATCTACCTCGAGCTGGCCCGCTCGCCGCTGCCGCTCGCCACCTCCGAGGTCGCCGACGCGCTGGGCCTGCACGTCAACACGGTGCGCCCCCACCTCGAGCGCATGCGCGACGTCGGGCTTCTCGTGGTCGACACCGAGACCCGTGGCACCGTCGGGCGGCCCCAGCACCGCTGGTCGGTCAGCCCCGACGCCCCCTCGCTGGGCCTCGAGCCGTCGCCGTGGCCGACCCTCGCCCGCACGCTGCTCGACGCCGCCGCCTCGGGGGGCCTGGCGCCCGACGACCTCGCCGACGCCGGCCGCCGCCAGGGCCGCGCCGACGCCGCCCACTGGCCCGACGGCACCGACTGCCTCGACGGCCTGGTCCTCGAGCAGGCCCGCCTCGGCTTCGACCCGGCCACCGTCGAGGAGCCGCACCGGGCCACCGTGGCCTTCGCCCACTGCCCGTTCCGCGACCTCGCCGACGACCACCCGCAGCTCGTGTGCGCCCTGCACGGCGGCCTGGTGGAGGGCTTCGTCGACGCCTGGGACGGCTGCTCGGTCGACCGATTCCACGCCCTCGTCGACCGCTCGCCGTGCCAGGTCGACCTGCTGCTCACCCCACCCGATCCCGAACCCACCCCTGCGGGCTGACGCTCCGGCGCTCGTGCCCGCTACCCTTTCACCACCGCAGGTACACCGGAGGACAACGTGATCACCCTCACCGACAACGCATCGCTCAAGGTCAAGGAGCTCCTCGCCCAGGAGGGCCAGGACGATCTCATGCTCCGCGTCGCGGTCCGCCCCGGCGGCTGCAGCGGCTTCAGCTACGAGATGTTCTTCGACACCGAGAAGGACAGCGACGACCTCGTCGACACCAAGAGCGGCGTGCCCGTGGTCGTCGACCCGTCCAGCGCCCAGCTGCTCACCGGCGCCACGCTCGACTACAAGGACGGCCTCCAGGGCGCCGGGTTCGCCATCGACAACCCGAACGCGCAGAAGACCTGCGGCTGCGGCCAGTCCTTCAGCTGACGCCCCGCCGCCGCGGCGGCGACCAACCTGCTCTGCCCGACGGCCACCCTCACCGGGTGGCCGTCGTCGCGCTCAGCGCTCAGACCCTCTGGTTCAGCTCGTCGCCTCTGGCTGCATGATCGGTACCAGAGGGCTCAGCGCTCAGACCCTCTGGTTCAGCTCGTCGCCTCTGGCTGCATGATCCGTACCAGAGGGTGGGAGGGGTCAGGTGGTGGCGGAGGCGAAGGCCCGGGCCAGCTCGCCGCGGTCGAAGATGTTGTCGAGGCGGGCGGTGACGATGCCGTTGGCGCGGGCCACGAACAGGCTGGGCTCGAACGACAGGCCGTAGGCGCTCACCGCGGGGGTGAGGCCGGCCGAGGCGGGGTCGGGGCCGGCCGAGGGGTTCGTGTAGACCTCGGCGTGCACGACGGTGACGCCGGGGGTGGCCGCGGCCTGCTCCATGACGAGGTCGAGCACCGGCCCACACACGCCCGTCTGGCAGTACTGCGGCGTGCTGATCATGAGCGCCACCGGCGTGCCGGCGGCCAGGGCCTGGGTGAGGGTCTGACCGTGGAACGGGCACTGCGGTGAGCGGGTGCAGATCGGGGTGACGCCGGCGGCGTCGGCGGTGGTGGGCGTGGCGACGGGGATCATCGCCTGGCCGATCTGCACGATCGGGCTCTTGCCGTTGGGCTCGACGAGGAACTGCTGGTCGACCTGGTTGCCGTCGAGGGTGGTGCTCACCGTCCAGGTGCCGGGGGCGTCGAAAGTGGTCTCGAGCGGGTAGTACCCGATGGGCACGCCGTCGGCGTGGCGGGCGATGGTGATGGGGGCTCCCACCGGTGCGCCGTCGCGGGCGAGCTGCACGGTGAGGGCCTCGGGCCCGTTGGCGTCGGGCGGCCCCTCGGCGGTGGCCACGATCAGGGCGAGGCGCTGGGGCGTGCCGGCCTCGACGTAGCCGCCGGTGTAGTTGAACAGGCCCACGAGCTGGCGGCCGTCGAGCTGGGTGGTGAGGGTGAGGCGGTCGCCCTTCGCGCCGGTGGAGGAGGATCCGCACGCGGCGAGCAGCGACGGGGCACCGAGCGCCAGCGCACCGAGGCCACCGGCCACGCCGGCCCGTCGGAGGAAGGCGCGCCGGCCGAGCGGGGGGAGCTGCGGTTCGGGGCTCATCGGGCACCGAACCTATCCTGCGCCCGATGTCCGACCTCATCGCCCCCGGGGCCCCCGACGCGGCCGCCGGCACCGTCGCCTTCGTCGTCGACGGGCGCCCGGTCGAGGTGCCCGACGACGGCTCCTCGCTGCTCGTCGCCCTGCGCGACCACCTCGGTGTGCGGTCGGCCAAGGACGGTTGCTCGCCCCAGGGCCAGTGCGGGTGCTGCACGGTGCTGGTCGACGGCGCGCCCCGCGTCTCGTGCGTCACGCCGGTGCGCCGGATCTCGGGCCGGGTGATCACCACCGTCGACGGGCTCGACGCCGCCGACCGCGAGCGGTGGGCCGACGCGTTCCTGGCCACCGGAGCGAGCCAGTGCGGGTTCTGCACGCCGGGCATCGTGTGCCGGCTCGAGGGCCTGCGCTCCAAGGGCACCGCCGCCGACGACAAGGCCGCCGTCGACCGGGCGCTCGCCGCCCACCTGTGCCGGTGCACGGGATGGCAGACGATCGGCGAGGCCTGGGCGCTCGCCGCATCCGGGGCCTCGGGCGCCGCCGGTGCGCTCGAGGCCGACCGCGATCTCGAGGCCGCCGGCCGTCGGGCCTCGATCGAGGGCGCGGCCGCGCAGCACGTGGGCGCCGACGTGGTGCTCGGCCGGGCCGGCTTCGCCGACGACTCCGCGCCCGAGGGCGCCCTCGTGGCCGTGCGCGACGCCGAGGGCGGTTGGGCCGTGGGTGAGACGCTGACCGAGGCCCGGGCCGCGGCGGCCAAAGTCCAGGGCCGGCACGGCACGGTCGAGCCGGCCCCGCCGCTCGAGCTGCCGCCGGGCGAGTGGGCCCTCACCCTGCGCACGAGCTGGGTCGAGCCCGCCTACCTGGAGACCGACGCTGCGTGGTGCGAGCCCGGCGGCGAGCCCGTCAGCCCGCTCGGCAACGGCGGTGCGTTCGGGGGCAAGCGAACGTCGCCGGTCACCGCGGTGGCGCGCGAGCTGGCCGACCTCCACGGTCGCCCGGTGCGGGTGTTGTTCTCGCGCGAGGACACCGTGCGCCTCGGGCCCAAGCGCCCGCCGGTCGCGGCCGGTGTCCGGCCCGACGGCACCGGTGTGGTGCGCGTGGTGCGCACCGAGGGCATCGCCGACGCGGTGCGATCGGTGGCGCCCGGCCTTGTGGTCGAGGAGGTCGACGTGCCGGGCCCGCCGACCTCGGCCGACGTGCGCGGCGCCGGGTGGGTCGAGGCGGCCGTGCTGCTCGCCGCCCTGGAGGCGCGCGCGACGGGAGCGCACGGGGCGAAGGTCGTCAGCCCGGCCGGGGCCGAGGCCGAGGCGGCCATCGGTCCTGACGGCGTCGTGCGGGTGCAGCTGACCTGCGGCCCGGTGCTCGACGAGGTCGTGCTGCGCTCGTACGCGATCGGTGCCGCGCACATGGCGTTGGGCTGGGTGACCAGCGAGGGGCTCTCGGTCGGCGCCGACGGCACGGTCAACGACCTCACCGTCCGGTCGTTCGGGGTGCTGCGCGCCGCCGACATGCCTCTGGTCGAGGTCACGCTCCACGACACCGAAGGTGAGCCGGTGAACGGTTCCGACGCCGTGTTCGCCGCGGTGGCCGCGGCCGCGTGGGCGGCGCAGGGCTGGCCGACCGACTGGCCCACGGGCCTCCCCCTCACCTCCGGCCCTGTGCCACAGTGACCCCATGAGCGCACCCGTCGGTCCCTACACGCCGATCGTCCGTGCCGGCGACCTCCTCGTCCTGTCCGGCCAGCTCGGCATGCTCGACGGCCAGATGGTGGCGGGTGGCGTGGTGGCCGAGACCACCCAGGCCATCGCCAACATCGCCTCGCTGCTCGAGAGCGAAGGCGCCTCGCTCACCGACGTCGTGAAGACCACGGTGTTCCTGCGCCACATGCGCGACTTCCAGATCATGAACGAGGCCTACGTGGCGGCCTTCGGCGACCACCGCCCGGCCCGCAGCGCGTTCGCCGTGGCCGAGCTGCCGATGGTGGCGCTCGTCGAGATCGAGGCTTGGGCCTATGCCCCGGCCGGGCGGTAGGGTGACGACGTGCCCGGCGCCGTGATCATCATCCTCGTGCTCGTCGTCGTCATCCCGGTGGCGTTCCTCGTCACCATGACCGGCGTGGCCGCCCTGCTCGGGTGGGTCGTGAAGGACGAGGTCGACGACGACTTCGAGGGCACCGAGGACCTCGCCGTCAGCCGGATGTAGGCCCGGCGCCGCTCCACCGGCGCCGCCACATGCACGTCCACGCGTCATCCGGCGTTCGACAACTTCTCGTTTACGCGGACGGCTTTCGCGGTTAGCGTGCCCCGCACCAAGAAGGTGCAGGGAAGGTTGACCGACCCCGCAGTTACAGAAAGGGGTGTCGGAGTGGCCTCCGGCTGTCTCTTATACACATCTCCGAGCCCACGAGACTAAGGCGAATCTCG
>CAMFLJ010000134.1 GCA_945957335.1 uncultured Actinomycetes bacterium
CGGGTCGCTGTAGACGGGCACCTGCAGCGCTTCGTCGGCGGTGGTCACCGTGGTGGTCGTGCCCTCGGCCGGCCCGTCGCTGCCCGAGCAGGCCACCACTCCCAGGCACGCGCTCCCGACGAGCGCCAGCGCGGCCAGCACGCGGCGGGAGGGCGGGCGGCCGGTCATGGGCGCCGAGAGTAACGGTGGTCCGGCCCGCCGGGCGCCCACCGGGTCGGGCGGCTGTTGCGGCACACTGGAGGCGTGAGAGGTTCCGGGTTCCGGCTCCGGGTCTCGGCCTTCGGGCGCGTCTGGCGCACCCTGGTCCTGATCCTCGGCCTGCTGATGTTCGTGCCGGCGACGCTGAGCAGCGCCGTCCCCGGCATGTGGCGCGTCCTGTTGGGGCTCGTCGTGCTCTTCTGTCTCGCCGGGCTGCGCATCCTCTGGGGCCCCGTCGTGGTGGTGGGCCCCAAGGGCCTGCGCATCCAGCGCAACTGGCCGCTGCGCCGCGACTTCCTCTGGTACCGCATCCTCTCCATCGACGTGATCCCGGGCTTCTGGCACCTCGAGATCGAGCTCAACTCGGGGGAGCGGGTCACGCTCCCGGCCGTCGACGACCTCGAGCGGCTCTACCACCTGATGGAGCAGCACCGCAGTGCCCTCGACGCCTGAGGCATCCCCTCGGACTGGTCCGACTCCATGCGTGTCCACTGGCAGTAGCTTGCGGCGGTGATCGGCGAGGCCTTCCCCGAGGTCCTCAAAGCGGCTCAGGCCGGCAACTCCGACGCGCTCGGGCGCCTCTACTCAGAGTGCTCGCCCCGCGTGCTCGGCTACCTGCGCTCGCAGGGCATCGCCGACCACGAGGACATCGCGGCCGAGGTCTTCGTCTCGATGGTGCGCAACCTCGGCAGCTTCCACGGCGACGAGGACTCGTTCCGGGGGTGGGTGTTCACCATCGCCCAGCGCCGCCTCGTCGACGAGCGACGGCGCCGTGGCCGACGTCCCGAGGAGCCCTTCGAGACCGAGGACCTCGTGGAGGTGCTGGGCATCGGGTCGGGTGGCGAGAGCGGGGTCGAGAGCGAGGCGCTCGAGCGCCTGCGCACCTCGGGCCTGCTCGAGGCCATCGAGCAGCTCACCCCCGACCAGCGCTCCGTCCTCTACCTGCGGGCCGTCGCCGACCTGAGCGTCCCCGACATCGCCCGCGCCCTCGACAAGCCCGAGACCGCGGTCAAGGCGCTCCTGCGCCGGGCCGCGGCGACGTTGAACCGGCGTCTCGCGGAGCAGGAGGGCGGGGAATGAACGCGATGCCGGGAACTTCCCCAGGGGGCCGAACGACCCAAATCTTTGCCAACTACCTCATATGGGGTATCGGGTGTGCCTTCCCCACCGATGGAGCAGGCAATGAGTGAGGAGCGCGACGGGATGAGCCCGTACGGCGAGCACGACGACCTCGGTGTGATCGACGACGAGTACTTCGTCGCCGACCTGCGCGCCGTGTTCGAGCGGCCCGCTGCCCCGGAGGTCGCTGATCGTCACCTCACCGCGATGCGCGAGGTCGCACGCGACCTCCTCCCGCCGGTCGCCGCCGAAGGTGTCGAGGCCCCGTTCTGGACCTGGCCCCGCCGGCTGGGCGCGGCCGTCGCCGCGCTCGCGGTCGCCGTGCTCGGCCTCGGCGGCCTGGGCATGGCCGGCGCCCTCCCCGGTCCGGTGCAGGACTTCGTCGCCACCGTCGGCGATCACATCGGCCTCGACGTCCCGAAGGCCGACGGCACCGTCCCCGGCCATCGCAGCACCTCCGGCGACACGGCCACCACGACCTCCAGCGGGAGCGCCCCCGGCCAGACCGGCTCGACGCCCGGCCAGTCGGGCGAGACGCCGGCCAACGGCGCCGAGGCGCCCGGGCAGGCCGGCACCACGCCGGGCCAGTCCGGCACCGCCCCCGGCCAGGTCGACAACCCCTCGGCCACCGCGCCGGGCCAGGTGGGCAACCCCGGCGCCACGGCCCCGGGCAAGGTCGACAACCCGTCGGCCACCGCGCCGGGCCAGGCGGGTGCGGGCAACCCCAACGCCGGCAGCGGCAACAACAGCGGGAACGCCTACGCCGGCAGCGGCAACAACAACGCCGGAGGCAACGGCAAGGGCGCGACCACCACCACGCGTCCCTGACCTCGGGCCCGCGGCCCGGGCCCGTCGATCGAGCCGTCTGACGCGATCGAGGCCCGGCACGGCCTACGATCGGCCGCGGCGCGCACCCCTCGCCGGCCGGGAGGAAATCCTCGGCGCGGCCGTCTCCATTTGGCGTGGTCGGGCGATGGACCTGACGTGGGTACGACTACTGCAACCACGGAGAGTGGTTGAAATGGCGCAGACGGCGGAATTCCGCCACCCTCCGCGGCAGCGCTCGCGACGACTCGGGGGCGACGACGGCGCCGCCCTCGTCGAGTTCGCGCTCGTCATGCCCGTGCTGGCGCTGTTCCTCTTCGGGCTCGTCGAGTTCGGGATCAACCTCAACGACTACCAGTCCATCCGCCAAGCCGTGCGTGACACCGCCCGCAACGCCATCGTCCAGGACTACGGCAACAGCGGCACGTGTGCCCAGGCCGGCTCGACCGGGTCGGACAACGCCAACGCCATGATCTGCACCACCCGGGCGAACTCCGGGCTCGGGAGCAACCTCACCGTGCAGGTCATCTTCACCGACAACAACGGCTCCAACGACTTCACCACCGACAAGGTGAAGGTGTGCGCGGTCGCCAAGGCCAAGTCGGTGACGGGCATCATCTCGCCGTTCCTGAAGTCCGTGTACCTGAAGTCGGGGGTCGAGACTCGCGCCGAGAAGAAGCTGACCCTCACCACGACCACGAACGTCGACCCGAGCGGAGGGAACTGGTCATGGTGCTGAGGCACGCCTTCGGACGCGGCGGCCGCAACCAGCGCGGCCGTGGCGACAAGGGCATCTCCCTGATCGTCGTGGCCCTCTGCATGGTGGCCATCTGCGGGGTCGCCGCCATCGTCGTCGACCTCGGCAACGCCCGGCAGGTCCGCCGTGAGCTCCAGGGCGGCGTCGACGCCGCCGCCCTCGCCGGCTCGCTCGACCTGCCCGTCAAGGGCGACAACACCACGACCCGCACCACCAAGCAGAGCCAGGCCCGCAACACGGCCATGGCCTACGCCATCCGCAACCTGGTCGGCCCCAATGCCGTCCAGACCCAGACCTGCGGCAACGCCTTCACCTGCACCGACTCGGTGGGCGGCGTGAGCTTCACCGTGACCACCCCCTGGAACCCGGGAACGAACTCGCTCCCCGCCGACACCTCCGACTCGAACTTCATCGGGTACGTCTACGTGCAGGCATGCCAGGCGACCCCGACCTTCTTCGCCAAGGTCGTCAACCAGTCGTCGCCGAACACCTGTCGCAAGGCGGTGGGCCGGTACATCTCTGACAGCTTCAAGGGTGATTTCGGCCTCGTCGCCACCGACCCCTCCCAGTGCGCCGCCCTCCAGTTCGAGGGCAACAGCACCACCGTGCTCACGTCGAACGGCGCGGTCATGGTCAACTCCAACTGCACCAGCGGCAATGCCCAGGCCCTCGACTCGAGCGGCTCCAGCTGGCAGCTGAAGTTCATCGACAGCGGTGGCAACTACGTGCCCGGCTACGTGGGCGTCGTCGGCGGGGCCACGCTCGCGCCCTGCGATCCCGCGACGCAGACCACCAAGTGCACCACCACGACGCCGACGACGGGCATCTCGCCGTTCGGTGACCCGCTGAGCGGCATGACCGCCCCGACCAAGCCGTCGGGCGCGGCCGCGACCTGCGACAACAAGGGCGGGACCATCTCGCCCGGGCTCTTCAGCGGCTGCAAGGTCACCACCGGAGACCTCAACATCCAGCCGGGCATCTACTTCATCACCGGTGACCTCACCTTCAACGGCGGCAACATCCAGTGCGTCGACAACGGGGCGACGACCTGCGCGAACACAGGTGTTCTCCTGTACGTGCAGGGCTCGATCACGCTGAACGGCAACGGCAAGATCTTCCTGCCCCCCTACAACGCCGGCAGCTGCTCGCCGCCCTACGTCGGCACCTGCTACAGCGGCCTGTCGATCTGGCAGACCGGCTCGAGCACCGCCACGATCAACGGCACCAACGACTTCTCCCTCGGGAGCGTCTACGTGCCGAACGCCATGCTCAAGGCCAACGGCAACGGCGGCGGGGCGCAGGTGAACATCAACGGCCTCGTCGTCGCCAAGACGGTCGACATCTCCGGCACCTTCGACTTCAACATCAAGGTGCCGTCGACAGCCCCGGATGCGCCTGACAAGGCGAGCCACGGCCTCGAGAAGTAGTGCCGCGGCCGGTGGCCCGGACCGCCGACCACGGCAGCGCTGCACCCGCCTCCCTCGGCGGGTGCAGCCGCGTCCGGCCTAGAGCTTCAGTACCTTGCGGGCGTTCTCCCGCAGGAACTTCGGCCACACCTCGTCCTTGAACGGCACGTTCGGCAGCTCGGCGAAGATGCGGTCGTAGCTGAGCCCCGCCGGGAAGTAGCCGGCGTACATGACCTTGTCGGCGCCGCGCGAGTTGGCGTAGTCGATGATCACCTTGTCGTAGTGCTTCGGGGCGAACGCCGAGGTCGAGTAGTAGAGGCCCGGCCACTTGAGCATCAGCTTCATGGCCAGCTCGGTCCAGGGCTGCGCACCGTGGCGCATCACGAAGGTGAGCTCGGGGAAGTCGTACATGACCTCGTCGATGAGCTCGACGTGCTGGGGCTTGAACGGGATCCGGGGCCCGGGGATGCCGACGCACACGAAGATCGGGATGTCGAGCTCCACGCACAGCGCGTAGAACGGGTACATCTTCTTGTCGTTCAGCGGCACCTTGAACCCGGCCGGGAAGGTGCTCAGGGCGTTGAGCCCGAACTGCTCGTTGAGCCCGCGGATCTTCTCGATGCCGGGCATCACGTCGTTGGGGTCGAACTCGTAGCACTTGAGGAACCGCGCCGGGTGCTCCTGCACCGCTCGCACGCAGTCCTCGCGGTCGGGGTTGAACCCGAGCATCGCGGTCTCGATGTTGTGCTTGTCGAGCTGGTCGACCAGGACGGCCACCGGGTCGACGCTGTCGTCGAGGTCGGCCGGCACGTCCTTGAACATGTACTGCGCCGGCATCTTGTAGTCCTGGCTCTCCTCCTTCAGGTGAGGAGCCAGGAACTTGTAGACCTCTTTGCGGTTCCGGCTCGGCATCCCCACGAAGGTCTCGATGATGCCGATGTCGTCCGGGAATCCCATGCGTACGTCCCCCTGTGGTGTGGTCGCCCCGGATCGTAGGGCACCCCCGGGGTGGGTGAGCCCAGCGACCCGGCCCCGGACGCGGCGATGCCCGCCCGGAGGGGGAGGGGCGGGCATCGCAGTCGCACGACCCGGGAGGGGGACCCGGTCGCGTCGTGGGATCGGCTGGCCCCGGGGGGAGGGGCGCCGACCCCAGGGGGGATCAGGCGGCGTGGTGGATCTGGGTCTCCGGCACGCCGGCGCGGACCTCGAGGACCCATGCCTCGAGCTCGAGCTCGCTGGCCCGGCGACGGAACGAGCGGGCGACCAGCTCGTTGTCGACCTCGGTGGCCTCGTGGCGGAGGCCCTCGGCCCGGCGTCGCATCTGCGTGGCCTCGGCGACCATGGCTTCGTCGATCTGGATGGTGTGGGTGGTGGTCATCGTCGTTCCCTCCGTCGGTTCCGTTGGCGTCAACCACCGTGTCCGGTGATCTCTTCCGTGCTGGCAAGGTCATCGGTCACCGCAGCGACCGTGCTGAAGCACTTGCCCAAGAAACCTTCGAAAAAGTCGCAAAAAGATTGACGATTTCGACGCTGAGTAGCCGGCTGACCGGTTCAGGTCACGGAGGGTGACGTGCGGTCGGTGCGTCCGTACCGGTGCCGGAACATGAAGTGGGCCACCACACCCGCCGGCAGCGGGAGCCAGTACGACACGATCCGGTAGGCCAGCGTGGCGAGCAGCGCGTCGGCCGAGGGCACGCCGGCGAGCACCAACATGGCGGTGAGGCCGGCCTCGACGAAGCCGAGGCCGCCGGGTGTGATCGGGATCATGCCGAGCACCGCGGCCGCGCCGTAGGCGAGGAGCACGACGCTGAAGCGCGGCTTCACGCCGACCGCCATCAGCGCGGTGACCAGCGCGAAATAGTCGAGCAGCCAGTTGCCCACGGCGGCGGCCAGCGCCTTCTTCCAGCGGGCGCCGAGGCCCTCGACCATCTGGTCGCGCTGGTGGACGAGCCCGGCGGCGGTCGGGCCACCCGTGCGGTGGAGGCGGCGCAGGATCGGGTGCGACACCTTCTCGACCAGCCGGCCGAAGAGCTCGAGCGGGCGGTCGTAGCGCACGAGGGTGAACCCGACGGCGAACAGCACGACGAAGAGGAAGGCACCGCCCCAGGCCACGCGGTCGAGGCCGCGGGGCACGGGAGCGCCCAGGATCGACAGCACCAGGGCGACCATCGGGAGCATGAACAGCACGCCGTTGGAGATGATCGCCGTGGCGGTGAGCGCGGCACCGGCCGAGCCCTTGTCGACGCCCGACACCGAGAGCATCCGCCAGCCGGTGCCGGCGCCCATGGCGGCACCGCCGGGCACGGTCTTGGAGACGGCGTTGGAGACCAGCTGCGAGGTGCCGGCCACGAACCACGGAACCTGCGGCAGCGCCACGCGGGTGAGCGCCCACATGCACACGTAGGAGCCCGACTCGAGCGCCACCATGGCGACGAACCAGAGGGCGCTCAGGGTGCGCAGGCGCGGCACCGTGTCCCAGAGGTCGAGCAGCTGGGGGAGCAGGCCGTAGAGCGCGAAGGCGGCGAGTCCGAGCAGCAGGACGCGCCCGGCGATGCGGAGCACCGACGGGCTGCGGCCCTCGGCGGCGTCGGCCGCCGCCGAGGGGTCGACCGGGAGCGGTCCCGGATCGCCGGCGTGGCTCAGCCGAAGACGCCCTTCTCGCGGAGGGCCGCGATGCGGGCGTCGTCGTAGCCGGCGAGCTCGCGCAGGACCTGCTCGGTGTGCTCGCCGGTCTCGGGGGCGCGGCCGGGGTCGGGCAGCTCGCCACCGACGATCTTGATCGGCGACGGCAGCATGTCGGCGCCGTGGGTCTCCCACGGGAGCCACGGGAACCGGTCCTGGAACTGCGGGTCGTCGGCCAGGGTCTTCGGGGTGTTCACCGGGGCGAGGAGGGCGTCGTTCTCGATCGCCCAGTCCATCCACTCCTTGGTGGTCTTGGTCTTGAAGATGTCGCGCAGCTCGCGCTGGAGCTCGCGGTTGCCGCGGGCGTGGTCGGCGTACTTCGAGCCCGGCCACTGCTCGAACAGCTCGGGCCGGCCGATCGAGTCGCAGAACTTCTTCCAGAACGCCTGCTCGGAGGCCATGAAGAGGATGTGGCCGTCGGCGCTCTCGTACATCTGGTAGCGCACGCCCTCCTTCATGCCGGCGGTGCCGGGGGCGCGGCGCTCGTAGTTGTCGGACTTGTTGCCGGTGACGACGTCCTCGGGGCGCTCGTAGGCGCGCCAGGTCTCGCTGCGCAGCCAGTCGGTGGCCACCGCGGCGTCGGACTGGGCGATCTCCATCTGGCAGCCCTCACCGGTCTCGCGGGCCCTGATGATGCCGGCGAGGATGCCGAGGGCACCGAGCATGGGGCCGGCGTTGATGCCGACCGAGGTGTGCTCGGGGATGTAGCAGAACCCCTCGTCGTCGTAGGTGGGGGGCACGATGCCGGCCCAGGTGTCGTAGGCGATGCCGTGGCTCGGGAGGTCCTTGTAGGGGCCCGTCATGCCGTAGCCCGAGATGGTCATGAAGACGATCTTCGGGTTGATCTCCTTCAGGTCCTCGAAGCCCAGGCCTCGGCGGGCGAGGGCGCCGGGGCGCATGGCCTCGACGACGGCGTCGGCGTTGCGGACGAGGTCGCGGAAGGCCTCGACGCCCTCTTCGGTGCGGAGGTCGAGCACGACACCCTTCTTGCCCCGGTTGGCGTGCAGGAAGAGCAACGAGTTGCCCTCGATGATCGGCCAGGTCATCTCGCGGCCGTAGTCGCCCTGGGGCGGCTCGACCTTGATCACCTCGGCGCCGAGGTCGACGAGGTTCTGGGTGATGGCGGCCGGTCCGAGCATCGACGCCTCGATGATCCGGACACCCTGGAGCGGGGCGATGGAGGTCATGGCCACCAATCTTCCACGAAGGCGCCGCGCCGGTCACAGCCGCCGCGCGCCCTCAGGTCGCACGGCCACCGGGCGTGAGGCATGATGGCCGTCCGCCGGCCGAACGGTCGCCTGAGGAAGAGGGGTTCCTGAGATGCGAGTTGTCGTCGATTACGACCTGTGCGAGAGCAACGCCGTGTGCATGGGGATCGCCCCGGAGATCTTCGAGGTGCGTGACGACGACTTCCTGTACGTCCTCGACGAGAACCCGCCGGAGTCGCTGCGGGCCAAGCTCGAGGAGTCGGTGCAGCGCTGCCCCAAGCAGGCCATCTCGATCGCCGAGGACTGATCCGGGTCTCCCCGGCCCGGCCCCGAAACCGACCACCCGTCACCCCGTGGACAGCACTCACACGACCGTCGTCGTCGGCGCGTCCCTCGCCGGCATGCACGCCGCCCGCACCCTGCGGGCGGAGGGCCATGCCGGTCGCATCGTGGTGCTCGACGCCGATCGGCACACGCCCTACGACAAGCCGCCGCTCTCCAAGCAGGTGCTGTCGCAGGGCTGGGAGCCCGAGAAGCTCACGCTGCCCGCGGCCACCGAGGACCTCGACCTCGAGCTGCGCCTCGGCGTCCGCGCCACGGGGCTGAGCCTCGAGGCCCGCACCGTCTCGATCGACACCGCGGCCGGTCCCGAGGAGGTCGCGTTCGACACCCTCGTCGTGGCCACCGGGGCAGCGGCGCGGCGCCTCCCCGACACCGACGACATCGACGGCGTCCACGTGGTGCGCAGCCTCGACGACGCCATGGCCCTGCGGGCCGAGCTCGAGGCCTCGCCGTCGCGGGTCGTGGTGATCGGTGCCGGCTTCATCGGCGCCGAGGTGGCGGCGTCGTGCCGCACGCTCGGCCTCGAGGTCACCATGGTCGAGGCCCTGCCGGTGCCCCTCGAGCGCGTGCTCGGCGCCGAGATGGGCGCGGTGTGCGGGCACCTCCACGTCGAGCACGGCGTCGACCTGCGCCTCGGCACCGGGGTCGACTCGTTCGACACGGTGCCCTCCGACGACGGGCGCCGCCGGGTCACCGGCGTGAAGCTCACCGACGGCACCACCGTGGCCGCCGAGGTCGTGGTGGTCGGCATCGGCGTGGCCCGCAACACGGCGTGGCT
>CAMFLJ010000135.1 GCA_945957335.1 uncultured Actinomycetes bacterium
GCCCCGGCGTGGGCGGCACCGTCGATGCCGAGGGCCAGGCCCGACACCACGGCCACCCCGGCGTCGGCCAGGCCCCGGCCCAGCTCGTGGGCCACGTCGAGGCCGTAGCGGGTGGCCCGGCGGGTGCCCACGACCGCGGCACGAGCACCTGCGAGGTGGTCGAGGTCGCCCTGCCAGCAGACGACACAGGGCGGGTCGTCGTCGCCGGCGAACGGCGCCGGGAAGGCGGGCGACGACCGGCCGGCCACGCCCAGGCCGGCGTCGAGGTGGGCCTGCCAGCAGGCCGACGGGTCGACCGTGGCGGCCACCCGGCGCCACTCGACGACGGTCTCGGTGACGACCTCTCTGCCGACCGGGCGGAGGTCGGCGGGGTCGATGCGGCCGGCGAGCACCGCCTGCCAGGCCCCGGCCGCTCCGTGGGAGTCGACCAGCCAGCGCAGCCGGGCCGGGCCCACGCGGGGCAGGCGGGCCAGCGCGAGGAGGAAGGCCTCGTCGGGCACGGCGGCATCGGAGGCGGGGCGGTTCATCACGCCGCCCGGGGACCGGTGACGGCGGTGGGCTCGGCGCGGAGGTGCAGGGCAGCGGCCACGTGCTCGGCCGCCACCGGGCCCTCGTGGCCGGCGAGGTCGCCCAGCGTGAGCGCCACCCGCCAGACCCGGCGCAGGCCGCGCGCCGTGAGCCGGCCCTGCTCGAGTGCCCGCTCGGCGATGCCCGCCGCCTCGGGCGACAGCGGCGCCAACTGCTCGAGGTCGGGGCCCGCGAGGTCGGCGTTGGCGACCACCCCCCGCTCCTGCGCCCGGGTGCGGGCCCGGGCCACGCGCTCGGCCACGACGTGGGAGGGGTCGGCCGGCTGGCCGTGGAGGAGGTCGTGGGGATCGGGCCGGAGCACCTGGATGCGCAGGTCGAAGCGATCGAGGATCGGGCCCGAGAGCCGCCGGCGGTAGCGCTCGATCGAGCGATCGGTGCAACGGCACGCCGCCGGGGTGACGCCCTCGCCGCAGGGGCACGGGTTCATGGCCGCCACCAGGAGGAACCGGGCCGGGAGGGTGACCCGGACGTCGGCCCGGGCGATGCGGATCACGCCCTCCTCGAGGGGCTGGCGAAGCGAGTCGAGCACCACCGGGGCGAACTCGCCGAGCTCGTCCATGAACAGAACGCCGCCGTGGGCCAGCGAGATCTCGCCGGGGCGCAGCCGCCCCGACCCGCCTCCGATCATGGCGACCGCGCTGGCGCCGTGGTGGGGCGCCCGCAGCGGTGGCCGTCGCACCAGGCCACCGGTGAGAGGGAGGCCGGCGGCCGACTGCACCCGGGTGACCTGGAAGGCCTGGTCGTCGCCGAGGTCGGGCAGCAGCCCGGGCAGGCGCCGGGCGAGCATGGTCTTGCCCGCGCCCGGCGGCCCGACCATGAGGAGGTGGTGGCCACCGGCCGCCGCGACCTCGAGGGCCAGGCGAGCGACGGGATGGCCCCGCACGTCGGCCAGGTCGGGCTCGGGCGGGGCCGGCGGTGGCACCGGAGGGTCGGGCGGCGACGGCCAGGGCGCCTCGGCCTTCAGCGCCTCGACCAGCCGGCGCAGGTCGGGGGCGCAGCGCACCCGGTGGCGGCCCACCATCTCGGCCTCGGCCACCGAGGAGGGCGCCAGCACGACCTCGGGCCCGTCGAGGGCGTCGACCAGCGACAGGACGCCGGGCACGTGGCGGAGGCTGCCGTCGAGGCCCAGCTCGCCCACGAACGACCGGCCCTCGAGCACCACGGGGTCGAGCTGCTCACCAGCCACCAGGACGCCGACGGCGATGGCGAGGTCGAGCGAGGACCCGACCTTGCGCACCGACGTGGGCGCCAGGTTGACGGTGGTGCGCCGGTCGGGCCAGGAGAAGCCGCTCGTGAGGAGTGCCGCCCGGACGCGGTCGCGCGCCTCGCGGCACGACGCGTCGGGCAGGCCGACGATGGTGAAGGCCGGGAGGCCGGGGCCGACGTGGACCTCGACCGAGACCGGGAAGCCGTCGACCCCGACGAGGGTGGCGGACGGGACGGTGGCGAGCATTCGGCTGCGCCCTCCTGCGGGTACGGCACGGGGTGCCGGGCAGTGGAGGGGGCCGGAGCCACCGATGGGGCGAGGCTACGCAGGGGGTGCGACAGCGACAAGGGCCGGCGCGCCGACGCGGATCTCGCTACTTCAGGACTTCGCGCTCGTAGCGGGCCACGGCGCGGATGTCGTCGTCGGAGAGCGCGGAGGCCGAGGTGCCGCCGAAGGCCGGCATCGAGCTGCGGCCGCCTCGGATGACCGCCATCTGGTCCTCGATGTTCGGGTAGCGGTTGGCGACCACCCCCGCGAGCTTCGGGCCCATGCCACCGTTGCCGCCGGGGCCGTGGCAGCTGGCGCACTTGGTGTTGTAGATCGTCTGGCCCTTGGCGAGCACCGGGTCGGAGGGCGTGGCCGGGGTGGAGCCGCCGGCGCAGGCGGCGAAGACGGTGCTCGCACCGACCACGACGAGGCCGGCGAGGAGCGCTCGGGGGGTCCGCATGGCGCCGCACGCTACCAGCGCCCTCGGACCCCTCCGGAGCCGGGCATACTCACCGGATGGGCTTCAACCCGCACCGCCAGCAGCGCCGCTCACCGCTCGACTACGTGATGGTCGGCGCCGCGCTCGCGGTGTGCCTGGCCCTCGTCGTGTGGGCCTTCCTCGGCTGACCCCGTGGAGCTCGTCTTCATCCGCCACGGCCAGCCCGAGTGGGACCGCGACGGTCGCACCGTGCAGGACCCCCGCCTCACCGACGTCGGCCTCGAGCAGGCCCGGCTGCTGGGTGAGGCGTTCCGCGGCCGCCACGTCGACCGCATCCTCGTGTCGCCGCTGCTGCGATCGCAGCAGACCGCGGCACCGGTGATCGAGGCCACCGGCGTCGAGCCCGAGACGCTGCCGTGGCTGCCGGAGATCGCGTCGCCGCAGTGGGAGGGCACGCCGTCCGAGACCGTCGAGGCGATCTTCGCCGAGGCCCGGGCCAAGCCGCTCGCCGAGCAGTGGGACGGCCTGCCCGGGGGCGAGTCGTTCCGGGACTTCCACCGTCGCGTCACCACCGGGCTCGACGGCCTGCTCGCCGACCTCGGCTGCGAGCGCATCACGCCGTTCCCGCCGCTGTGGCGCCTCGACGACCCGGGCCCGACCGTGGTGGTCGTGGCCCACGCCGGCACCGACGCCGTGTGCCTCGGCCACCTGCTGGGCATCGAGCCGGTGCCGTGGGAGTGGGAGCGGTTCGTCTCGTTCCACGCGTCGGTGAGCGTCGTGCGGCCGATGCCGATCGCCGAGGCCCACTCGTTCAGCCTCTTCCGCTTCTCCGACACGAGCCACCTGCCCGAGCACCTGCACACGAGGTGACGCCGTGGTCGAGGTGACGCCCGAGCGGTTCGAGGAGCTGGTGGCCGACGCCCTCGACGCCCTGCCGCCCCAGCTGGGCGAGCTGATGGACAACGTGGCCGTGTTCGTCGACGAC
Source organism: uncultured Actinomycetes bacterium (assembly GCA_945957335.1). Classification (GTDB taxonomy): domain Bacteria; phylum Actinomycetota; class Acidimicrobiia; order Acidimicrobiales; family Acidimicrobilacustridaceae; genus CAMFLJ01. The sequence goes on from CAMFLJ010000135.1 coordinate 3,487, forward strand.
GACCACCCCGACGGCCTGCTCGGCCTCTACGAGGGCATCCCGCTCACCGAGCGGTCCGACTACGGCGTGGGGTGGGGCGAGCTGCCGATGCCCGACCGCATCACCGTGTTCCGCCTGCCGCTCTGCGAGATCTCGCGCGACGAGGCCGAGGTCGTGGAGCAGGTGCGCGTCACCGTGGTGCACGAGGTGGCCCACCACTTCGGCATCGACGACGACCGCCTCGACGAGCTCGGCTGGGCCTAGCCGGCTCGGATCGCGTCGCCGGAGCAGCGCGACGTGAGCCAGCTCGAGGAGGGTGGAGGCGGGTCAGCCCTTGTGCTTGTGGGGGACGTGCTGGCCCTCGGTGCCGTGCTTGTCCTTGTGGCGGTGCACGGCCAGGGCGCCGCCGACGATGCCGGCCTGGTTGAGCAGCTCGGCGGGCACGACGGGCGTGCGGCACGTGAGCTTGGGCAGGAAGCGGTCGGCCTTCTTCGAGACCCCGCCGCCGATGATGAACAGGTCGGGCCAGAGCAGGTCCTCGACCATGCGCAGGTACTCGTCGACCCGCGACGCCCACTCGTCCCAGTCGAGCTCGAGGCGCTCGCGCACCGAGTTGGCGGCCCACTGCTCGGCGTCGCCGCCCCGGAGGGTGAGGTGGCCGAGCTCGGTGTTGGGCACCAGCCGCCCGTCGACCACCAGCGCCGAGCCGATGCCCGTGCCGAGGGTGATGGTGAGGATCACGCCGGGCTTGCCCCGGGCCGCCCCGAAGCGGGCCTCGGCCTCGCCCGCCGCGTCGGCGTCGTTGACGATCGTGACCGGGCAGCCGGTGGCCTGGCCGATGAGGCCGGCCGCGTCGAGGTCGATCCAGGCCTTGTCGAGGTTGGCCGCGGTGTGGACCTGGCCGCCCTTCACGACACCCGGGAACGTGCACCCGATCGGGCCGTCCCACTCGAAGTGCCGGGCCACCTGGGCGACGGTGGCGGCGATGGCCTCGGGGGTGGCGGGCTCGGGGGTGAGCAGGCGCAGGCGGTCGGTGATCAGGTGGCCCTTCTTGGTGTCGACCACCGCACCCTTGATGCCGGTGCCGCCGATGTCGATGCCCAGTGCCTTCATGCCTGCCCTCTCGGTGTCCGCCCCTGCCCGGTCGGTCAGTCTTCCACGACCTCCGCCCCTGTTGCTCGGGCCCCGACGGCCGTACCCTCGGGGTGTGACGGGCTCGATCTCACTCTCCGATCCCTTCACCGTCACGACCCGGCACTGGCACCGGCTCGACGACGGGAGGCTCCAGTGCGACGCCTGCCCGAGGGCCTGCAAGCTGCGCGACGGCCAGCGCGGCGTGTGCTTCGTGCGGGGCCGCACCGACGACCAGGTGGTGCTCACCAGCTACGGCCGGTCGAGCGGCTACTGCGTCGACCCGATCGAGAAGAAGCCGCTCAACCACTTCCTGCCGGGCACCTCGGTGCTCTCGTTCGGCACGGCCGGGTGCAACCTGGCGTGCCGCTTCTGCCAGAACTGGGACATCTCCAAGTCGAAGCAGGTCGACCGCATGTCCGACGCCGCGCCGCCCGAGGCGATCGCCGAGGCCGCGCTCGAGCTGGGCTGCGCCTCCGTGGCGTTCACCTACAACGACCCGGTGATCTTCGTGGAGTACGCGGTCGACACGGCCGAGGCGTGCCGGGCCCACGGCGTGCGCTCGGTGGCCGTCTCGGCGGGCTACGCCACCGACGCGGTGCGGCGCGAGCTCTACTCGGCCGTCGACGCCGCCAACATCGACCTCAAGGGCTTCACCGACGACTTCTACCGCCACGTCGCCATGGGCGAGCTGGCCCCCGTGCTCGACACGCTGCGCTTCATCCGCCACGAGACCGACACGTGGTTGGAGATCACCACGCTGCTCATCCCGGGGCTGAACGACTCCGATGCCGAGCTGCACGAGATGAGCGCCTGGGTGGTCGGCGAGCTGGGCCCCGACGTGCCACTGCACTTCAGCGCGTTCCACCCCGACTACAAGATGCGCGACATCGGCCCCACTCCCCCGGCCACGCTCACCCGGGCCCGACGCATCGCGATGGAAGAGGGCCTGCGGTACGTCTACACGGGCAACGTCCACGACCGCGAGGGCGACACCACGGCGTGCCCGTCGTGCGGCGCGGCGGTGGTCGAGCGCGACTGGTACGAGCTGAAGGGCTGGCACCTCACCGGTGACGGGCACTGCCGGTCGTGCGGGGCCGCGGTGGCGGGCGTGTTCGACGGGCCGCCCGGCGAGTGGGGTGCCCGTCGGGTGCCGGTCGAGCTCCGCAGCGGGAAGGTGAGGCGACGATGAACGCTCACGACCACATCCGGGTGCGGCCGCCGGCCGTGGCCGGCCTCTTCTACCCGGGCGACGCCGCCGAGCTCGAGGCGCTGGTCCGCGCCGAGCTGGCCGCCGCCGTCCGCGCCGACGACCCCGCATCGCACCGGCCACCTCACGCGCTCGTGGCGCCGCACGCCGGCTACGTCTACTCGGGCCCGATCGCGGCCAGTGCCTACGCCCGGGTGCTCCCCCGCCGCGACGAGGTCGAGCGCGTCGTGCTGCTCGGGCCCAACCACCGCGCCCCGCTCCGGGGGATGGCCGTTCCCTCGGTCGATGCGATGGCCACTCCGCTCGGCACCGTGCCGATCGACGACGGAGCGCGGCGCTCGTTGCTCCGGCGCCGCGACGTGGTGGTCGACGACCGACCGCACGCAGCCGAGCACAGCCTCGAAGTGCACCTCCCGTTCCTGCAGGTCGTGCTCGCCCCGGGCTGGACGCTCGTGCCCGTGCTCGTCGGCCAGACCACGGCCGAGCAGGTGGCCGACCTGCTCGACGGGCTGTGGGGCGGCCCCGAGACGCTGGTGGTGGTGAGCACCGACCTCAGCCACTACCACGACCACGACACGGCCCGGGGGCTCGACGCCGCCACCGCCGCGTCGGTCGTCGCCGGCCGCTGGGACGACGTCGTGCCCGACCGGGCGTGCGGCGCGTTCCCGTTGCGGGGGCTGATGGTCGAGGCCCGGCGCCGAGCGCTCGACGTCGAGCTGCTCGACCTCCGCAACTCGGGCGACACCGCCGGCGGCCCATCGCGCGTCGTCGGCTACGGCGCGTTCGCGGTCGGGTGAGCGTGCGCTCGTGACGACACCGGCCCTCTCCCCCGCCACCCGCCGCTGGCTGACCGACCTGGCCCGCGGCACGGTGCGCGCCGCCCTCGACGACGGGGCCCTCCGGATGCCCGACCCCGACTCGGTGCCACCGGAGGCCGCCGGCCCGGGTGCCGCGTTCGTGACCCTCCGCCGCGACGGGCGGCTCCTCGGGTGCATCGGCTCGATCGAGCCTCGCCGGCCGCTGGCCGACGACGTGGCGGCCCACGCCTACGACGCCGCCTTCCGCGACCCGCGCCTCCCGGCGGTCACCCTCGACGACTGGGAGCACATGGACGTCGAGGTGTCGGTGCTCGGGCCGCTCGAGCGCCTCGACGTGCACGACCGCGCCGGGCTGCTCGCGGCCGTGCGCCCCGGCACCGACGGCCTGCTGCTCACCAGCCGCGAGGGCCGGGGCACGTTCCTGCCGTCGGTCTGGCACCAGGTGCGCTCACCCGAGGAGTTCCTCGACATGTTGTGGCGCAAGGCGGGCCTGCGGGCCGGGCGCTGGCCGGCGGACCTGGTGGTCGAGCGCTACCAGGTCACCGAGTTCGGCGAGCACGAGGGCCCGACCCCCCGCTGACTCCCCGTTCTGGCATGCGTCTTGCACCTCCAGGGGTGCAAAACGCATGCCAGATGCCGAGGTCAGGAGCGGCGCAGGGCGCGGTAGCGGCGGATCAGCGCGCTCGTGGAGGAGTCGTGGGCGAGGTCGGGCTCGGCGTCGGCGGTGAGCTCGGGGATGATCGCCTGGGCCAGCTTCTTGCCCAGCTCCACACCCCACTGGTCGAAGCTGTTGATCCCCCAGATGGCGCCCTGCACGAACGTCTTGTGCTCGTAGACGGCGATGAGCTGGCCCAGCACCGACGGGGTGAGCTGGGGCACCAGGATGGACGTGCTCGGGTGGTTGCCGGCGAAGGTGCGGGCGCTCACCTGGTGCTCGGGCACGCCGTCGGCCCGCACCTGCTCGGCGGTGCGGCCGAACGCCAGCGCCTCGGGCTGGGCGAAGAAGTTGGCCATGAAGATGTCCTGGTGGGGGCCGACCTCGTGGGCGGGGTGGGCCAGGCCGATGAAGTCGGCCGGGATCAGCTTCGTGCCCTGGTGGATCAGCTGGTAGAAGGCGTGCTGGCCGTTGGTGCCGGGCTGGCCCCACACGATCTCGCCGGTCTGGGTGCCCACCGGGCGCCCCCACCGGTCGACCGACTTGCCGTTGCTCTCCATCGAGAGCTGCTGGAGGTAGGGCGTGAGGTGCGAGAGGTAGTGGCTGTACGGCAGCACCGCCAGGGTCTCGGCCCCGAAGAAGTTGTCGTACCAGACGCCGATGAGGCCGAGCAGGAAGGGCAGGTTGCGCTCCATGGGCGCGGTGCGGAAGTGCTCGTCGATCAGGTGGAAGCCGTCGAGCATCTCGCGGAAGCGGTCGGCGCCGATGGCGATCATGAGCGAGAGGCCGATGGCCGAGTCGTAGCTGTAGCGGCCACCGACCCAGTCCCAGAAGCCGAACATGTTGTCGGTGTCGATGCCGAACTTCGACACCTCCTCCGCGTTGGTCGACACCGCCACGAAGTGCTTGGCCACCGCCGCGTCGTCACCGAGCGCGGCCAGGGACCACTCACGGGCCGAGTGGGCGTTGGTCATCGTCTCGAGGGTGGTGAAGGTCTTGGAGGCGATGATGAAGAGCGTCTCGGCCGGGTCGAGGTCGCGGGTGAGCTCGTAGAACTCGGTGCCGTCGACGTTGGAGACGAAGCGCACGGTGAGGTCGGGGTCGGCGTAGGGCAGCAACGCCTCGTAGGCCATGTGGGGGCCGAGGTCGGAGCCGCCGATGCCGATGTTCACGACGTTGCGGATGCGCTTGCCGGTGTGGCCCACCCAGTCACCCGAGCGGATCCGGTCGGAGAACGCCGCCATCCGGTCGAGGACCTCGTGCACCTCGGGCACCACGTCGGCGCCGTCGACGTCGATGACCTCGGTGCGCGGGGCGCGCAGGGCGACGTGCAGCACGGCGCGGTCCTCGGTGACGTTGATCTTCTCGCCGGCGAACATGGCGTCGCGCAGCTCCTCGACCCCGGCGGTGCGGGCGAGGTCGAACAGCAGGCCGAGCGTCTCGTCGGTGAGGCGGTGCTTGGCGTAGTCGACGTAGAGGTCGCCGACCTCGAGGTGCATCCGCTCGCCGCGGCCCGGGTCGTCGGCGAACAGCTCGCGCAGGTGCACGTCGGCGATGGTGGCCTGGTGGTTGGCGAGCGCCCACCACTGCGGGGTGCGTTCGATCGGCTCGGGGGCGTCGGTCATCGGGGCTCCTCGGTGAGCGGGCGGTGGGCGGGGCGACCTGGGTGTCGGCTCAGGTGATCGACACGGCGAAGCGGGCGGTGAAGGAATCTCCGGGCTCGACCATCGGCGTGGTGCCGGTGCCGAGCGCGTCGGTGGGGGCGGTCATCGGCTCGAGGGCCACGAAGTCGTGGTCGGCCGGGGCGTAGACCTGGGCGAAGGGGTAGCCCTTGTCGAACACGACGCTGACCCGGCGGCGGCCACCGGCGAGCACCAGGCGGCGCTCGCGGCCGAGGCGGTAGCCGTCGTCGAAGGTGCGCCCGGCCAGGCGCACGACCTCGGCCGGCTCGGCGACCTCCTCGCCGGTGGGCAGCTGCCGCTCGTCGAGCAGCAGGCGGTGCCGGGCCGGCAGGCCCACCTTCAGGC
>CAMFLJ010000136.1 GCA_945957335.1 uncultured Actinomycetes bacterium
GGACAACGGGGTGAAGGTGGTCGACGGGTGGGAGACCGCCTACAACGTCGACTTCTCCGGCAGCGCCGGCAAGGGCGACCGTCCCCTCGTGGTCAGCTACGCCTCCAGCCCGCCCTTCGAGGTCACCGATCCCGCGACCCCGCCCGAGTCGGCGCCGACCGGCGTGGTGGCCGGCACCTGCTACCGCCAGACCGAGTTCGCCGGCGTGCTGCGCGGCGCATCGCAGCCCGAGGCGGCCCAGGCCTTCATCGAGTTCATGCTCTCGCTGCCCTTCCAGCAGGACGTGCCCGAGCAGATGTACGTGTTCCCGGTGAACAGCCAGGCCGTGCTGCCAGAGGCGTGGGTGCGCTACACGACCCCGGTCGAGCAGCCCCTCGCCATCCCCTACGAGCAGGTCGGCGCCCAGCGCGAGGCCTGGATCCAGCAGTGGGCGGCCCTCTTCCGGTGACCGGGTGACGGGCCGCCCGAGGCGGGGCCGGTGGTGGAGGGTCGCCCTCGCGGCCCCGCCGGTCACGTTCCTCGTGGTGTTCTTCGTGTGGCCCGTCGCCGCCATCGTGCTCCGGGGCCTGCGTCCCGGCGGCACGTGGGACCTCTCCGCCGTCGGTGACGTCCTCACCGACCCGGTGATCCGCCGGGTCGCATGGTTCACGCTCTGGCAGGCCGTGCTCTCCACCGTGCTGTGCGTGGTGGCCGGCCTGCCGGGCGCAGCCCTCTTCGCCCGCTACCGGTTTGCCGGCAAACGGTTCTTGTGGGCGGCTCTGCTCGTGCCGTTCGTCCTGCCGACCGTCGTGGTCGGCGTGGCCCTGCTCGGTGTGCTCGGCCCCAACGGGGTCAGCGGCGTCGACCTCTCCGGCACGTTGTGGGCGGTGCTGATCGCCCACGTGTTCTTCAACTACGCCGTGGTGGTGCGCACGGTCGGCGGCACGTGGTCGACCCTCGACCCCCGCCTCGGCGAGGCGGCCCGCACGATGGGGGCCTCTCCGTGGCGGGCGTTCCGCGAGGTCACATGGCCGCTGCTGCGCCCGGCCGTGGCCGCCGCGTCGTCGATCGTCTTCCTCTTCACCTTCACGTCGTTCGGCGTCGTGCTGGTGGTCGGCGGCATCCGCCAGCGCACGCTCGAGGTCGAGATCTACGACCAGACCGCCCGCTTCATGCACCTTGACGTCGCGGCCGCGCTCGCGCTCGTCCAGCTCGTGGTCGTCGTCGCCGCCCTGGCCTGGTTCGGCCGCACCCAGCGCCGCCGGGCGGTCGTGCTCGACCAACGGCCGGCGGTCGAGGTGGCGAGGCGCCCGACGACCCGGCGGGACCGGGCGTTCGTGGCCGCCAACCTGGTGTTCATGGCCCTGCTGCTCGGCGTGCCCCTCGGGGTGCTGGTCGCCCGCTCGTTCTCGACATCGGGCGGATGGGGGCTCGGCAACTACCAGGCGCTCGACACCGTGCGCCGCGGGTCGACGTCGTTCGTGCCGCCGTTGGACGCGGTGTGGAACTCGCTGCTGTTCGCCCTGGCCGCCACGGTCGTGGCGGTCGTGCTCGGTGCGTGCGCGGCCTGGGCCATCACCGGCAACGGGCGCGGCTCATCGCCGCGCTGGGCCCGCTGGACCGACACCGCGCTGATGGTCCCGCTCGGCACCTCGGCGGTGACGGTCGGGTTCGGGATGTTCGTGGCCTTCGGCCAGGCGCCGCTCGACCTGCGCTCGTCGCTCTGGCTGGTGCCGCTCGCCCACGCCGTCGTCGCCATGCCGTTCGTCGTGCGCCTCCTGGTGCCGGCGTTGCGCTCGATCGACCCCGAGCTGCGCGAGGCCGCCGGCGTGCTCGGTGCCTCGCCGTGGGCGGTGTGGCGCGAGGTCGACCTGCCAGTCGTGTCGAGGGCGATGGCGGCGGCCGCCGGCTTCGCCTTCGCGGTGTCGCTCGGCGAGTTCGGCGCCACCGTCTTCCTCTCGCGACCCGAGCGGCCCACCTTGCCGGTGGCGATCTACCGGGTGCTGGGCCGGCCCGGCGAGGCCAACTTCGGTCAGGCCATGGCGCTGTCGGTGATCCTCATGGTCCTGACCGTCGTCGTGGTCCTCGGCATCGACCGGCTGCGCCCGGTCGGGTCGGCGGAGTTCTGATGGAACCGAGCGGTGCCGCGCTGGCGGTCGAGGGCCTCGGGGTGCGCTTCGAGGGCGCCGCCGCGCCGGCGCTCGACGCCGTCGACCTCGCGGTCGGGCCGGGTGAGGTCGTCGCCCTGCTCGGCCCGTCCGGCTGCGGCAAGACCACCCTGCTGCGGATCGTCGCCGGGCTGACCGCCGCCGACCGGGGGCGGGTGCTGCTCGACGGCACCGACCTCGAGGGCGTGCCCACCCACCGCCGCGGCATCGGCCTCATGTTCCAGGACCACGCGCTCTTCCCTCACCGCGACGTCGGCGGCAACGTCGAGTTCGGCCTGCGCATGGCAGGGATGGCGCCGGCCGAGCGGGCCACCCGTGTGGCGGAGGTGCTCGAGCTCGTCGGGCTGCCCGGCTGGGAGCGGCGGGCCGTCGGGCCCCTGTCGGGTGGGGAGCGCCAGCGCGTGGCGCTGGCCCGGGCCCTGGCCCCCTCGCCCCGCCTCCTCCTGCTCGACGAGCCCCTCGGCGCGCTCGACCGCTCCCTGCGGGACCGTCTCGTCCCCGAGCTGGGCGTGCTGTTCCGGTCGGTCGGCGTCACCGTGGTGCACGTCACCCACGACCAGACCGAGGCGCTCGGCCTCGCCGACCGCGTCGTGGTCATGGAGAGCGGCGGTGTCGTGCAGCAGGGCGCACCCGAGGAGCTGTGGGCCCACCCCGCGAACGCCTTCGTGGCCCGGTTCCTCGGGTTCGCCAACGTCACCGAGGGGCCCGCCGGCACCGAGCTCGTGCGCCCCGAGGCCGTCGCCCTCGTGGCGGTCGGCCCGGGGGAGGGCGACGCCACGGTCACCAACGTCGTCTTCCACGGCGCCCACTGGAACGTGACCGTCGAGCGCGACGGCGACCTCGGCCCGCTCGAGGCCTGGGTGCGCAGCGGCCCGGTGGCTCGCGGCGACCGCGTGGAGGTCGTGATCGACCCGGCCGGTCGACAGCATCTGTGACGGGTGACGCCCCCGGTCTCTGACCTGCGGAATGCCCTCGTATGATGCCCGGCGCGAGGCAGATCGGCTGCGGCGGGAAGAACGGACATCCGATGCCACCGAGGTTCTCCATCTGCATCCCGGTGCGGAACGAGCGGTTGTGGCTGGAACGGACGGTCGACAGCGTGCTCGCGCAGACCGACGGCGACTTCGAGCTGGTCCTGGGCGACAACGCGTCCGACGACGGCACCGCCGAGGTGATCGCGAGGTTCGACGACCCCCGGATCGTGCGCCACCACTTCGACGAGCTCGTGCCGGTGAACGAGAACTTCAACCGCACGGTCGACCTCTGCCGCTCGGACTGGATCGTCCCGATGTCGGCCGACGACGTCATGCGGCCCGGCTGCATCGCCGCCCTCCGCTCCGCCATCGATGCCTATGCCGCGGACGCGCCGTCGATGGTCTGCGGTTCGGTCACCCGGGTCGACCTCGAGGGCCGTCCCGACGACCTGGGCATCGGCGACGAGGGGACGGCCGGCACGATCCGCTACCGACCCATCGGCCCGGGCCTGCATGACGCCTCGTCGTGGCTGAAGGCCAACGCCGCCCCCGGCCTGTCGCCGTGGATGATCGGCTCGATCGCCTTCCGACGCGACCTCATCGAGGCCACCGGCTACTTCCGGCCCGACATGGAGCTGTGCGCCGACCTTGAGGTCGTCCTGCGCATGTCGGCCTACGGGCCGGTGGTGTGGATCGACGAGCCGCTCCTCGACTACACGGTGCGCGGCGACTCCGCGACCTCCACCTTCGTCGTGCGCGACCTCGAGCGGAACCGGCCCACCACCATGGGGGAGCGGGCGTGGCTCGCGGCGCTCACCCTCCACGAGGACCGCAGGCCGGTCGGGGACGACGAGGTGGCCGCCATCCACGACGCCATCGCCCGGCAGCTCCTGCAGCGGGCGCTGTGGCACCGCACCAACCCCGCCGGCAAGGGACGCGGCGCCTCGCTGCGCGACTTCTACCGGGCCGCCCGGTACAGCCCCCACACGCTGACCTCACCGGGGCGGGTCGCCGTGCTGCTCGGCACGATCCTGGCGCCCAAGTGGGTGATCGAGAAGAGCCGGCGGATCGGCCACCGCAAGGGCGTCACCTTCGCCTGAGGGTCAGAGGGCGCGCAGCACCCCGGGCACGGCCCGCTCCTCGCGGGCCAGGCCCCGGAGCACCTCGAGGTCGCCCACCCGCTCGCGGGCCATCTCGACGAGCACGCCGATGACCTCGTCGGCGGCGCGGCGCGGCGGGTGCCACACCACGCCGACGCTCGCCGCCAGGTCGTCGCCGTGGAGCACCACCTCGACCAGGCGGGTGCGCACGAAGTCGTCGAGGCGCGCCCGGGCGTCCGGGATGCGGGCGGTGGCGAGGGTGGTGCCCGGCGCGGCCTCGGCCAGCGCGGCGTCGACCTGGGCGATGACGCTGGTGAGCTCGTCGACGACCTCCCCCTGGCCCTCGGCCGCTCCGTCCTCCGACGCCGCGACGATCCAGCGCCCCCGCTCGTCGTCGAGGGCCGAGCCGACCTCACGTCGGTTGTCGCCGAAGAACTCGAAGGGCGTGGCGATCCGGTCGGTGTCGGGCGCGTCGGCCTCGAGCAGCTCGACCGTGCGGCGCAACGCCATGATGAAGTGCGCCGCCAGGCCGCCCACGGTCATGCCGTCGAGCGCCGATGGATGCGCCCACTCCCGACCGACCTCGGGGCTCGCGACCAGCTCCAGCGCCGAGGCCGACGCCTCGATCAGGACCGGCCGCAGCTCGGCGGTGCGGTCGGGGCGCTCGGCGAAGGGGTCGGTCGGTTCGTCCACCCGTCCGTCATAGCACCGCGACCTCCCGCCCCACCCCGGGTATCGGGCGGGGGCGGGCCAGCGGGCAGACTCGTGCCGTGGATGTGACCGCGACCCTCGACGCCGCCTGCGCGCTCGACGACCTGCGCACCTGGGTGCGAGACCTCGACCGCTACCCGGCCTGGCTGTCGATCGTGCCCCGGGCCGACCGGCAGCCCGCGCCGACCGAGGGCAGCCCGGAGGCCGAGAACGACGGGCACCCGGCCTGGGCGGTCGAGCTGCGGGCCAAGCTGGGCCCGCTCGCCCGCTCGAAGCGCCTGCGCATGGTGCGCACCCTCGACGAGCCCGACCACGTCCGCTTCGAGCGGTGGGAGACCGACGGCAAGGACCACTCGCCCTGGGTGCTCGACGCCCGCATCGAGGCGGTCGACACCGGGAGCCGGCTCACGATGATGCTGCACTACGGCGGCAACTTCGGCGTGGGTCTGCTCGAGAAGCTCCTGCGCGACGAGATCGAGGAGTCGAAGCCAAGGCTGCGGGCCCTGGTGGAAGAGGGTGGGCAGGCTCCCTAGCGTGAGGGCATGACCGCCGTCGACACCACCGCGCCCGACCCCGACCTCACCGCCGCCGACGTGGCATGGGACCTCGAGCCCCTCGTCGACGGGGAAGGCCCCGAGGGCGTCGCGGCCCTGATGGCCGCCGGCGAGGCCGCGGCCGAGAAGGTCGAGGCGTACCGCGGTCGCATCGCCGAGCTGTCGGCCACCGAGCTGGCCGACGTCATGGGCGCTATGGCCGACATGAACGATGCCGTGGGCCGGGCCGGCTCCTACGTCAGCCTGCGCTTCTCGGTCGACACCTCCGACCCCGAGCGGGGCGCCGCCATGCAGCGCTTCCAGGAGGAGGCCACGGCGATCGGCACACGCGTGCTGTTCCTCGAGCTCGAGTGGGCCGAGGTCGACGACGACCGCGCCGCGGAGCTCCTCGCCTCCTCCGAGCTCGACTTCTGCCGCTACTACCTCGAATCGGCCCGCCGCTACCGGCCCCACCTGCTCACCGAGCCGGAGGAGAAGGTGCTCACCGAGAAGCACGTGACCGGTTCCTCCGCGTGGAGCCGGCTGTTCGACGAGCTCACCTCGGCCATCGTCGTCGACCTCCCGGACGGGCCGACCAGCCTCGAGCAGGGCCTGGCCCGGCTCGGCTCGCCCGACCACGAGGCCCGCAAGGCCGCCGCCGAGGCCGTCACCGCCGGGCTGGCGCCGGGCCTGCGCACCCGGGCGTTCGTCTTCAACACGCTGATGGCCGACAAGGCCACCGACGACCGGCTCCGCCACTACGACAGCTGGATCGCCAGCCGCAACCTCTCGAACCAGGCCAGCGACGAGTCGGTGCAGGCGCTGGTCGACTCGGTCGTGGCCCGCTACGACATCCCGCAGCGCTGGTACCGGCTGAAGGCGCAGATGCTCGGCGTCGACCGCATCGCCGACTACGACCGCATGGCGTCGGTGGCCGAGGCCGAGCAGGAGTTCGGCTGGTCCGAGGCCACCGAGGTCGTGCTCGACGCCTACGGCTCGTTCTCCGACGAGCTGGCCGGCGTGGTGCGCACCTTCATCGACCGCAGCTGGATCGACGCCCCCGTGCGCCCCGGCAAGCGCCCCGGCGCCTTCTGCGCCTACACCGTGCCGAGCGCCCACCCGTTCCTGCTCCTCAACTGGACGAGCCGCCGGCGTGACGTGCTCACCCTGGCCCACGAGCTCGGCCACGGCCTGCACGCCTACCTGGCCCGCGAGCAGGGGATCTTCCACCAGACCACCCCGCTGACCCTGGCCGAGACGGCCTCGGTGTTCGGCGAGACCGTCACCTTCGGCCGCCTGCTGGCCGACACCACCGACCCGGCGGCACGCCTCGCGCTGCTGGCCGAGAGCCTCGAGGGCCAGATCGCCACCGTGTTCCGCCAGGTGGCGATGAACCGCTTCGAGGACGCCGTGCACACCCACCGCCGTGAGGTCGGCGAGCTGTCGGTCGACGACTTCGGCGACGCGTGGGAGCGCACCCAGACGGCGATGCTCGGTGACGCCGTGGAGATCACGCCCGGCTACCGAACCTGGTGGAGCTACATCCCGCACTTCATCGGCTCGCCCGGCTACGTCTACGCCTACGCCTACGGGCAGCTGCTCGCCCTCGCCGTGTACGCGCGCTACGAGGCCGAGGGCGCCGCCTTCGTGCCCGCCTACCTCGACCTGCTGCGCGCCGGCGGCTCGATGGAGCCCGAGGCCCTCGGCCGCATCGTGGGCGTCGACCTGTCCGACCCGGGCTTCTGGGACGGGGGCCTCGCCATCATCGACGGCCAGCTCGCCGCCGCCGAGGCCGCCGCCCGCGACGCCGGCCGCCTCTGACCCGCCGCCGCCCCTGCCGCCGGCGTGCCGTGAGGGCCAGGGCGACCGTTCCGGTCGTCCGGCCCCTCGTCGGGCGTGACACCGCCGTGCCGTGAGGGTCAGGGTGACCGTTCCGGTCGCCTGGGCCCTCCCGGACGGGGGCCGCGGCGGGTGGGTAGCGTCGGGAGCGGCGACACGTCCGAGGGGGGACCATGGCGACCACGACACCGGCGTCGGCCACCGAGCTCGGGCTCGACCTGACCGACCGAGAGCTCTACCGCCACGGCTTCCCGCACGAGCAGCTCGCGTTGCTGCGCGACGAGCCGGTGTGGTGGCACCCGCTCACGCCCGGCGTCGAGGAGCTGCGCCCGACCGGCTTCTACGTCGTCGCCCGCCACGACGTCGTGCGCGAGGTGAGCCGCGACCCGCAGCGCTTCACCGCCTTCCACGGCAGCTCCCTCACCGACGTGGCGCCCGAGCGCCAGGGCCAGGCCATCGTCAACTCCGACCCGCCGGTGCAGAGCCGGTTCCGCCGCCTCGTGAGCCTCGGCTTCACGCCCCGGATGGTGGCGCAGCTCGACGAGATGATGGAGGGCTGGGCCCGCCGCATCGTCGACTCGCTGGCCGGGCGTGACCGCTGCGAGTTCGTCGCCGACGTGGCCGAGCTGCTGCCGCTGCACGTCATCGCCGACATCGTCGGCATCCCCGTCGACGAACGGCCAGCGATCTTCGACGACGTCAAGGCGATGCTGCGGGCCTTCGACCCCGAGACCGGCGTCGACCCGGCCGAGCACCAGAACGCCCAGATGCGGATGCTGGTCTACGCCCACACGCTCAGCTCGGCCCGGCGCGACGCGCCCGAGGACGACGTGTGGTCGAAGCTCGTTCACGCCCAGCTCACCCTCGACGATGGCTCGACCACGGAGCTGAACGAGATCGAGCTCGACCTGTGGTTCCTGATCCTCGCCATCGCCGGCTCGGAGACGACGCGCAACGCCATCGCCATCGGCCTCAAGACGCTGCTCGAGCACCCCGACCAGCTGGCGCGACTGCGTGAACGGCCCGAGCTGATCGACACCGCCGTCGACGAGATCATCCGCTGGTCGAGCCCGGTGCTCTACCACCGGCGCACCGTCGCGGCCGACACCGAGCTGCGCGGCGTGCCCCTCTCCGGTGACGTGCCGATCACCATGTTCTGGCCGGCCGCCAACCGCGACGAGCGGGTGTTCCCCGACCCGGGCCGCTTCGACATCACCCGCACCCCGAACGACCACGTGGCCTTCGGCGGTGGAGGGCCCCACTACTGCCTGGGCGCCAACCTCGCCAAGCGCGAGGTGAAGGTGATGTTCGCCGAGCTGCTGGCGCGGGTCGACGAGCTGGCCCTCGACGACGACCCGCCCGGTGGCGCGGGCGTCAGCTGGTCGGTGCCGGGCATGGCCGTGCCCGTCGGCATCGGCCTCGACCGCCTGCCCGTGCGCTACCGGCTGAAGGGCTGACCCTTCGCGGCCGATGTACACCGGACGTGAGGTGGCGCCGGTGGCGCGCCCGAGACGGCGAACGGAGCGACGATGGCCGAGCTGACCCCGGTCGACATGGCGACCCACCCCTACCTCTCGGGGCGGTTCGCCCCGACGGCCGACGAGCTCGACGTCGACCGGCTCGAGGTGGAGGGGACACTGCCCGACGGGCTGGTCGGGGCGTACCTGCGCAACGGGCCGAACCCGATGTTCCCGCCCCTCGGCAGCTACACGTTCCCGATGGAGGGCGACGCCATGGTGCACGGCGTCTGGTTCGACGGCGAGGGTGGTGCCCGCTACCGCAACCGGTGGGTCCGCACCAAGGGCATGGCCGTCGACGTGGCCGCCGGGCGCGACGTGTTCGGTGGGCTCATGTCGCCGGCGCTCGTCGACCCTGCCACGCTCGGCCCCGATCCCGACCCGGGCTGGCCGTTCCGCCTCGACCCGTTCATCAA
>CAMFLJ010000137.1 GCA_945957335.1 uncultured Actinomycetes bacterium
TGGCCACCCATCGTGACGCGCTCGCCCGAGCCGAACACCTCGGCGAAGCCCTCGTCGGGCAGGTAGGCCGCGACCGCCGCCGACGACGGCAGGTTGGCGATGCCGATCCAGCCGAACGAGCCGTCGAGCCAGGCCATGCGCTGCCAGATGTCGATCATCTCGGCGAAGCCGGGCTCGCTGCCCCCGGCCGGGGCCGGGTTCATGTACGGCATGAGCCCGCTCTCCCACAGCGCGTCGACGATCGGCGCGGTGAGCGTGCGGGCCTGTTCCGAGGCGCCCGCCTCCGCGGTGACGACGTCGGCCGTGGCCGCGACGAGATCGGTCCCGTGTTCCCCCGTGAGCGTCATGCCCTGATCATGGCCCACCGGGTGGTCTCCCGTGGCAACGGGCACGCCGTCGCCTCGCCGCCGAGGTTGTAGAAAATATGCAGATCACGGCGCCGGCCCGGGCGCCCGCCCCGGCAGGAGCCCGATGAGCACGACCCGCTTCCCGTTCCCCCTCCCCTACGGCTGGTTCACCGTCACCCGCCTGGACGAGGTGCCCCTCGACCCGGTGAGCACCCACCGGCTGTTCGGGCGTGATCTCGTGCTGTGGCAGGTCGACGGCGAACGGCGCCTCGTCGACGCCCACTGCCCGCACCTCGGTGCCCACCTCGGCGTCGGCGGGCGGGTGGAGGGCCGGTGCCTCGTGTGCCCGTTCCACGAGTGGAGCTACGGGCTCGACGGCGCCAACGTCGCCATCCCCTACGCCGACAAGCCCAACCGGAGGGCCCGGCTGCGCAGCTACCCGCTGGCCGAGCGCAACGGCTCCCTCCTGGCCTGGTACCACCCCGACCCGTCGGTCGCCCCTATCTACGAGGTGCCCCAGCTGCTGCCGACCGAGTCGGTCCTCGTGCACCGCTTCGACCGTGAGCTCGGCACCGTGTGGCAGGAGGTCGCCGAGAACTCGGTCGACATGGCCCACTTCGTGTCGGTCCACGGCACCGCGCAGATGGCCTCGGTCGGCCAGATGACCGTCGACGGGCCGTTCCGAACGGTGCGCAGCGAGCAGACCTTCACCTCGTCGAAGGGCGACCTGCCCGCCATCCTCACGTCGCGCAGCCTCGGCGCCGGCCAGGGCTACGTCACCTTCGAGCTGTTCGGCCACACGGTGATCGCCGTGAGCTCCACGACGCCCGTCGAAGACGAGCGGTGCCTCCAGCGCTTCACCTTCCACACCGACGGCAGCGACGTGGCGGCGAAGATCGCCCCCGCCTTCGCCGCCGAGGTCGAGCGCCAGTTCGACCAGGACATCCCGATCTGGGAGACCAAGGCGTACCTCCCGGTGCCGGCACTGGCGCCGTCGGAGAAGCCGGTCACCGAGTTCCGTAGGTGGGCCGCCCAGTTCTACGTCGAGGCCTGACCCTCGCCATCGGCGGCGGTTCCCTCGGCGTCGGCGGACGGCACCTCGTCGACCACCTCGACCGGCTCGGGCACCGGGTGCGGCGGGTTGGGGTGCCCGGCCAGGGCCTGGGCCTCGTCGAAGAGCACCTGGATGCGCTCCCCCAGCTCGACGGTGAGCTCGCGGACGGCCTTGCGCGAGACCCGTCCGCTCTCCTTCGGCGGCGGCGGGTAGAGCGGGTCGCCGACCACCACCGTCATCTTCACCGGGCGGATGAACTTCGAGCCCTTGGGCATGGCGGCCTCGGTGTTGCCGAGGCCAACCGGGATGATCGGTGCGCCGGTGCGGCAGGCCACGTAGGCGGGGCCGTCGAACATCTCGGAGATCTCGGGGCCGAACTGGCGGGTGCCCTCGGGGAACATCACCAGGGGCTCACCGCGCTCGACGCAGGCCAGCGCCGCCTTCAGGGCCTCGCGATCCGCGGTGCCGCGCTGCACGGGGAAGCCGCCCATGGCGGTGAGGAACCAGCCGAAGGGCCGGCTCTTCCAGAGCGACTCCTTGCCCATGTAGCGCAGGGTGCGGGTGGTGACCGCCGAGATGATCGGGGTGTCGAGGTTGGAGCGGTGGATCGGCGAGACGATGTAGGCGCCGCTGCGGGGCAGCTTCTCGCGGCCGTGCACCTCGAGGCGGAACCACAGCCGGCACGCGCCGTTGATGGCGCCACGCACCACGATGTAGAGCGCCCGCTGGGCCCGGCTCATGTCCTCGCCCTTGCCGAAGTGGGCCGGGACGTGGAGCTCCTCGCGGGTCACCCGAGGGCCTCCAGGATCGTGTCGACGATCTGCTCGACGGTGAGGTCGCTGGTGTCGATGACGAAGGCGTCGTCGGCCTCGCGCAGGGGGCTGTCCTCCCGGCCCTGGTCGAGGGCGTCGCGGCGGGCCAGGTCGGAGGCCACCGTCTCGTAGGAGAGGTCCTCGACCTCCTTCGAGCGGCGGGCGGCCCGCACCTCGGGCTTGGCGTCGAGGTACACCTTCAGGACGGCGTCGGGGAACACGACGGTGCCGATGTCACGGCCCTCCATCACGCCCCCGCCCCGCTCGGTCGCCCACGCCCGCTGGCGCGAGCGCATCTCCGAGCGCACCGCCGGGATGGCGGCCACGATGCTCACCGCCCGGGTGACCTCCGGGCCGCGGATCTCGATGGTGGCGTCGGCGCCGTCGACCGTCACCGTGCCGTCGGTGCCCATCTGCAGCTCCATGCCCGCGGCCAGGTTGGCGACGAGCTCGGCGTCGTCGGGGTCGACCCCGGCGCGCAGGGCCGAGAAGGCCACCGAGCGGTACATGGCCCCGGTGTCGAGGTACGGCAGGCCGGTGCGCTCGGACACGGCCCGGGCGACGGTGCTCTTGCCCGAGCCGGCCGGCCCGTCGATGGCGATGACCCTGGGTGCGTCGCTCACGTGGTGCTCCTCGGTCGCAGCGTCTCGATGACGTCGAAGAAGTCGGGGAAGGTCTTGGCCACGCAGCCCGGGTCGGCGATGCGGATGCCGGGCTCGCGCAGGCCGAGCAGCGTGAAGCTCATGGCCATGCGGTGGTCGTCGTAGGTCTGGATCGTGGCCGGCCGCACCGCGGCGGGCTCGATGGTGAAGCCGTCGGCGTCCTCGGTGGCGCCCACGCCGGCGCGCTGCAGCTCGGTGACGACCGCGGCGATGCGGTCGGTCTCCTTGCGGCGGATGAAGCCGATGCCGGAGATGCGGGTGGGGCCCTCGGCGAAGGCGGCGACCGCGGCGATGGTCTGGGCCGTGTCGGAGATCGGCTCGAAGTCGGCGTCGATGCCGCGGAGCGGTCCACCCTCGACCTCGGTGGCGGTGCGGTCGCGCCGCACCGTGCAGCCCATGGCCTCGAGGTGGTCGACGAAGCGCACGTCGCCCTGCAGCGACGACTGCCCGAGGCCCTCGACGCGCACCCGGCCGCCGCACACCGCGGCCACCGCGAACAGGTAGGACGCGGCCGAGGCGTCCGGCTCGACGTCGTAGCGGGCCGCCCGGTAGCCGCCCGGCTCGACCACCCAGGCCCGGGCGCCGTCGGCTCGGGCGGTGGCGCCGAAGGCGGCCATGACCGCCACGGTCATGTCGAGGTAGGGCCGCGAGACCGGATCGGTGGTGAGCTCGACGCGCAGGCCGCCGGGCAGGCACGCCCCGGCCAGCAGGAGCCCCGACACGAACTGGCTGGAGACGTCGCCGGCGAGGGTGACCCGCGCCTGCTCGGCACCGGGGCCGACGCCGGTGGCACCTCCGGAGACGGTGACGGGCAGGTGGCCGGCCTCGCCGCCCTCGGTGACGGTGGCGCCGAGCTGGCGCACGGCGTCGAGCACCGGCCCCATCGGGCGGGCCCGCAACGGCGCTCCCCCGTCGAGCACGAACGGCCCGGCACCGAGGGCGAGCGTGGCGGCGACGAAGCGCGAGGTGGTGCCCGACAGGGCGGCGTGCAGCTCGACGGGCCCTGCGGCCAGGCGGCCCCCGGTGCCGGTGACCTCGACGGTCAGGGCGTCACGGTCGACCACGACGGTGGCCCCCAGCACCTCGATGCAGGCGAGCATCGCCTCGGTGTCGTCGGCGAAGAGCACGCCGGTGAGGGTGCTACGCCCCTCGGCCAGGGCGGCGGCGAGCAGGGCCCGGTTGGTGAGGCTCTTCGACCCCGGCGGGCGCACCACCGCGTCGACGGGCCCGCCGAAGGGCACGATCGCCAGGGGGTCGGGCAGGTCGGACGGGCCGGGGCTCATCGTTCCTCGCCGGCGTCGAGCGGGCGCAGCACCGGCTTGTAGCCTGCCTCGGCGAGGGCATCGCGGAGGCGCTCGCCGTCGGCGGCCTCGACGAGCAGGATCAGCACGCCCTCGTCGCCCTCGACGGAGTGGGCGATCTCGATGTCGGCGATGCTCACGTCGAGCTCGGCGGCCAGCACGGCGATGGCGGCCACCGCGCCCGTCTGGTCGCGCAGCGGCACCCTGATCTCGGCCAGGTCCTCGACCTTGGCGAAGCGGGCGGGCAGCGCCCGGCGGGCCGACCGGGCCCGCTCGAGCACGGCGACGAGGCCGTCGCGGTCGTCGGAGTCGACGAGGTCGCGCACCTGCACCAGGGTGGCCACCAGGCGGTCGAGCTCGGTGACGATGGCGGTGCGGTTCTCGGCGCAGATGTCGGGCCAGATGCCCGGGTGGCCCGACGCGATGCGGGTCATGTCGCGGAAGCCGCCGGCGGCGAGGCGCAGGAGCCCGCGGTGCTCGGCCGAGCGCTCGTCGGCGAGGCCCATGAGGCTGGCCGCGGTGAGGTGGGGCACGTGCGAGATCACCGCCACCATGGAGTCGTGGCGCTCGGGCGGGAGCGACACGACCTCGGCCCCGAAGCCGGCCACCACGGAGCGCACCTCGGCGAAGGCGTCGTCGTCGGTGCCGGGGATGGGCGTGAGCACCCAGGTGCGGCCCTCGAACAGGTCGGGGCGAGCCCCGGCCACGCCTTCCTGCTCGCTGCCGGCCATCGGGTGGCCGCCGACGAAGCGGGGGTCGGCCATGAGCGGCACGAGCGGTGACTTCACGCTGCCGGCGTCGGTGACGAGGCCCGGCGTGTCGGCCAGCGCCCGGCCGACCTCCTCGGCGATGGCCCCCACCGGCGTGGCGACGAAGGTGAGGTCGACCTCGACGGGGCCCTCGGCGGGGGCGGCGGCGTCGATGGCGCCCACCGCCACGGCCTGCTCGAGGTTGGCCTCGTGGAGGTCGCGCCCGACGACGTGCCAGCCCGACCGCCGCAGGGCCGCGCCGATCGAGCCGCCGATGAGCCCGACGCCCACGACGAGGGCGCGCCGCCCCGGGGCGGTGTCGGTGGAGGGATAGGCCACCGACTACTCCGGCAGGTCGTCGCGCAGCGAGGCGGCACCTTCGAGGTACACGTGGCGCAGGTCGGCGCGCGCCCGGTCGGTGGTGAGGTGCATCAGCACCCGGATGCAGCGCGGGGTGGCACCGACGATGTCGAGCTCGCGGGCGCAGATCAGGGGGACGTCACCGAAGCCGATGTCGCGGGCCGCGGTGGCCGGGAACATCGAGTGGATGTCGTCGGTGGCGGTGAACAGCACGCTGATCACGTCGTCGTGGTCGACGCCGTTGCGCTCGACCATCTGCTCGAGCAGGGCGATGGTGCGCGAGCGCACCTGCTCGGCGGTGTCCTCGTCGACGGTGGTGGCGCCCCGGAGGGCACGGACGGCTGCGGTCACGGGCGTCGACACTACCTGTGGGCGTCGCCGCGGCCGCGAGACGATCCGCCGCCCTTCGGCGGTCCGCCCTTGGCCTTCGCGGTGCCACCCTTCGGGGCCGCCTTGGATCGGGGCTTGCCGCTCGCCCCGCCCCGGCCCTTGCCGCCACCGGCGGGCGTCACCTCGGGCTCGGGCCGGGGGCCGGCGGCGCGCTCGAGGGCGCGCACCTCGTCGGTGGTGAGCTCGCGCCAGGCGCCGGGCTTGAGCTTGCGGTCGGCCAGCGGGCCGATGCGGGTGCGCACCAGCCGGTCGACCGGGTGGCCGATGGCCTCGCACATCCGCCGGACCTGGCGGTTGCGGCCCTCGTGGATCGTGAGGCGGATCACGCCGGGGCCCACCAGCGCGGCCTGGGCCGGGGCGGTGGGCCCGTCGTCGAGCTCGACGCCCTCGCGCAGGCGCCGCACCGAGCGGCGCGAGGGCTCGCCCTCGACCCGGGCGACGTACTCCTTCTCGACACCGAACGAGGGGTGGGTGAGTCGGTGGGTGAGGCCGCCGTCGTTGGTGAGCAGGAGCAGGCCCTCGGTGTCCATGTCGAGGCGGCCGACGGGGAACACGCGCGGCTCCGCGGGCACGAGGTCGAGCACCGTGGGGCGGCCCTGCGGGTCGTCGGCGGTGGTCACCACGCCCGTGGGCTTGTTGAGCAGGTAGTAGACGAGCCCGGCCTTGGTGCCGATCGGGGTGCCGTCGACGGCGATGACGTCGGCCTCGGCGTCGACCCGGCGCCCGAGGGAGGCCCGCTCCCCGTTGACGGTGACGCGCCCGGCGGCGATGAGGTCCTCACAGGTGCGGCGGCTGCCCATCCCGACCCGGGCCAGGACCTTCTGGAGCCGCTCGCCCTCCTCGTCGTGCTCGCCGTCGTCGGGGCGCACGCCCCCGTGTCCCCCGCCAGGAGGTCGTCGAGCGCGGGGCGCCCGCTGCCGTCGTCGGCACCGTCGCCACCCTCGGCCCCACCGTCGGACGACAGCTCGGGGACGTCGGAGATCTCGACCCGCAGGCCGTGCTCGAGGGCCTCGACCACGTCGGCGCCGGGCACGAACTCGGCGATGGCGGGCAGCTGGGCGAGGGAGTCGAGGCCCATCTTCTCGAGGAACGTCGGCGTGGTGCCGAACAGCACCGCCTGGCCGGGGCCCGGGTCGCGTGCGACCTCGCCGATGTAGCCGCGCTGCTCCAGCGTGCGCACCACACCGTCGACGCTCACCCCGCGGATGGCGGCGATCTGGGCCCGGCTGATCGGCTGCTTGTAGGCGATGATGGCCAGCGTCTCGAGGGCGGCCGCCGACAGCTTGGCGCTCTGCCCCTCGAGCACGAAGCGCTCGACGTAGGGCGCCATCTCGGGGACGGTCTGGTAGCGCCAGCCACCGGCGACGCGCACGAGCTGGAAGCCCCGCTCCTGGGCGGCGTAGCCCTGGGCGAGCTCGGTGAGCACGGCCTCGACCTCGTCGACGGACAGCTCGACGATCTGGGCCAGCAGCTGGCTCTCGACCGGGGAGTCGGCCACCAGGACGATGGCCTCCAGGGCGCGGGAGATCTCGGGGTTCACGGGTACCTCAGCCGTCGTAGGTGTCGATGCCGGCCAGGTCGGCCACGCCCATGGCCGGCGACCCGACCCAGATGATCTCGATGTCGCCGAAGGCGGCGGGCTGGTCGAGCTCGATGAAGCCCTGCTTGAACAGCTCGAGCACGGCGAGGAACCGCACGACGATCTCGAGGCGGTCGACGAACTCCTCGGTCATGCGCCGGAAGGTGACCCGGCCCATGCGGGGCAGCTCGTCGATGAGCTCCTCGACCGCGTCCTGCACGCTCACCCGGACCTGGTGGATGTGCTCGATGCTGACCACCGGCACGGGCTTGGGGGCCATGGCCCGCAGGTAGGCCGCCCGCAGGTCGTCGATGTCGATGCCCTCGAGCAGGTCGGGGGCGAGCTCGAGGAACTGGTCCTCGAGCCCGGCGGTGCGGGGGTAGCGCTGGGCCGCGGCGTCGGCCATGGCGCCGAGCACGTGGGCCGCGTCCTTGAAGGTCTTGCAGTCGAGGAGCCGGGCGATGAGGAGGTCGCGCTCCTCCCACAGGGCGAACTCGTCGTCGAGGTCGACGTCGGCGTCCTCGGGCAGGAGGCGCTTGCACTTCAGCTCGACCAGGGTGGCGGCGATGAGCAGGAACTCGGTGGTGATCTCGAGGTCGAGGCTCTCGAGCTTCTCGAGCTCGACCAGGTAGGCGTCGACGATGCGCGACAGCGAGATCTCGTAGAGGTCGACCTGCTCGCGCAGGATCAGGTGGAGCAACAGGTCGAACGGGCCCTCGAAGACGGGGGTCTGCACCTCATACGGCATCCGGCCAACGATAGAGGTGGTCGGCCCCTGCCTCGTGCACCGCCGCCCTACGATCGGCCCGATGCCCGTGCCCCCCGCCACCACCGCCGCGCCCGCCCGCCCCCGACGGGCCCGCCGAGCGGCCGTCGGGCTGCTGTCCCTCGCTCTGGCGGTCACGGCCGTCGCCGGCTGCTCGACGTCCTCGACGCCCGCCAACCGCTCCGACTCCGAGGACGCCGCCGCCACCATCTCGGGCATCTTCCAGTTCTCCGCCGACCAGCAGGCCTGCCTCAAGGACGGCTTCGACGGCGACAGCAAGGCGCTCGGGGTCGTGGGCTCCACCGAGGAGCCCTCCGCCGAGGCCCAGGCCGCGCTGGCGTCCGTGCTCGACGCCTGCGTCTCCGTCGACCAGTTCGCCGCCGGGTTCGCCGCCCGCATCGCCTCGGCCCTGCCACCGTCGGGCACGGCCGACGGTGCCTCGCAGGTGCGCTGCGTCACCGACCAGGTGAAGGCGCTCGACGACACCCGGCGCAACACCCTCTTCGTCGGCCTCGTCGCCATCACCGCGCCCCCGACCGGCGCGCTGGCCATCGCCCGGGGTGAGGTCGTCAACTCGATCACCCAGGCGTGCGGCATGGCGTCGCAGCTCTGAGCCACGACCCCGGCCGGAACCCGTTTCGGGTCGACCCGGGGGTGACCTCTACGATCGCCCCCCTATGACCCGCGTGTTCTCGGGCATCAAGCCCACCGGTCCCGTCCAGCTCGGCAACCTCCTCGGCGCGCTGCGCCGATGGGTCGTCGAGCAGGACGACGCCGACACGATCTTCTGCGTGGTCGACCTGCACGCCCTCACCGTCGAGCAGGACCCGGCCGAGCTGCGCCAGCGCACCCTCGAGCTGGCCCAGATCCTGCTGGCGGTGGGCATCGACCCCGAGCGCTCGACGCTGTTCGTGCAGAGCCACGTGCCCGAGCACACCGAGCTGGCCTGGATCATGGAGTGCACCGCCGCCTTCGGTGAGCTGCGCCGCATGACGCAGTTCAAGGACAAGAGCGAGAACGCGGACTTCGTGTCGGGCGGCCTGTTCACCTACCCGGCGCTCATGGCGGCCGACATCCTCCTCTACGACACCGACGAGGTGCCGGTGGGTGACGACCAGCGCCAGCACGTCGAGTTCGCCCGCGACCTCGCGGTGCCTGTCTCTTATACACATCTCCGAGCCCACGAGACTAAGGCGAATCTC
>CAMFLJ010000138.1 GCA_945957335.1 uncultured Actinomycetes bacterium
GGACAGGCGGCCCCGGCTTCGCCCACTCCGCCGCGGCCAAGGCCGGCGTGAAGAACATGGTCGAGACCCTCGCCGTCGAGTGGGGCCCCTACGGCATCCAGGTCAACGGCCTCGTGCCCGGCCTGTTCCCGCACGAGGACATGACCGCCGACATCCAGTCGAACCTGGTGCGCACCAACGACAAGGACATCTGCCAGCCCGCTCTGCGCGTCGGCAAGCCCCGCGAGCTCGGCTGGGCCGCCACCTTCCTCGCCTCGCCCTACGCGCGCTTCATCTCCGGCCACACCCTGGTGGTCGACGGCGCCAACTGGCAGCGCCGCAGCATGACCAACCCGGCCGTGGTCACCATCCGCGACCAGATGGGCAAGGGCCCGTTCGAGCCGTGAGGTTCTCGCTCTCCCTCCCGCTGCTGAAGGACCTGTCGGCGCCCGACCCGTTCCGCGAGACCTTCGAGCTGGCGGTGATCGCCGAGGAGGCCGGGTTCGACACCGCCACCATCGGCCACCACCACTTCATGGCCGGCAACATGGCCGACCCGCTCACCTTCCTGGCCGCGGTCGCCGCCCGCACCTCCACCCTGCGGATCGGCACGGGCATCTTCCAGCTGCCGATCCACAACCCGGTGCGCGTCGCCGAGCAGGTGGCCACCATCGACCAGATCTCCGGAGGGCGCATCAGCCTCGGCGTGGGCCTGGGCTGGTGGCCCCTCGAGTACCAGGTGATGGGCTCCGACATCCGCCAGCGGGGCGCCCGCATGGAGGAGGCCCTCCAGATCCTGCGCCTGGTGTGGGGCCAGGAGGGCACCTCGTTCGACGGCCGCTTCTGGTCGTTCCCCGAGCTCACCGTCCACCCGCGGCCCGTCCAGGTGCCCGGCCCGCCGCTGTGGGTCGCCGGCACCGCCGACGCCGCGGTCGACCGCGCCGCCCGCCTCGGCGACGCCTGGCTGTGGGGCCCGGTGCAGTCGCTCTCGGCCGGCCTGCGCTGCCTCGACGTCTACCGCCCGGTGTGCGAGGCGCTCGACAAGCCCGCCGACTTCGTGCTGCGCCGCTACGCGTGGCTCGGTGCCGACGACGAGCAGGTCCGCACCGAGGTGCTCCCCCACTACATCGACGGCCTCATGGAGCACTGGCGCGAGTCGGTCGAGGAGGACGAGGAGAAGGCGCTCTTCGCCCGCATCGACGCCGGCGAGCGGGTCAGCCCCGAGGAGATCGCCGCCGACCGCCTGCTGTGGGGTGGCCCCGAGCGCATGATCGGCCAGATCGAGGCCTACCGGGCCGCCACCGGCTGCGACCACGTCCACGCTGCGTTCGGGGCCGGCCTGCCCGCGGGCACCGGGCAGGCGTCGCTCGGCGAGTTCGACGAGATCGCCGAGATGATCCGCCTCTTCGGTCGCGAGGTCATCCCCGCCTTCGGCCGCGGCTGAACCCCCGCCGCGACCTGTGAACATGGCGGCCGTGCTCCGCACCCGACGCCGCCGCATCGTCGCCGCCACCGCCGCGGCCGTCCTCGGCGCGGTCGTCGCGTTCCTCGTGGTCACCGCCTTCACCGGGCTCCCGGGGCCCGGGCCGCTCCGCCGCTACAAGGCCTCCCAGCTCGAGGCCATGGTCGACGCCGTGCACGAGCAGGCCGGGCCCCTGCGGACCCCCGACGACTGCTGGCAGACCATCGAGCCCGACTTCACCGAGGTCCACACCCGGGCGGTCGCGTCGGTCGACTGGGTGCGCAGCCGGGTGATCGTGACCATGCGCGCCGACAACGTCGGCACCGTCAACGACCGCACCCGGGCCGCGGTCGAGGAGCGGCTGCAGGCCGCGGTCGACGAGCATCCCGGCCTCTCCCTCGACATGGTCGACCTCGAGGCCTCACCCGAGGGGTGGTCGCCGCTCATGTCGTGCGCGCTCGTCGTGCGCGGCTTCGGCAGCTTCTGACGGGCCCGGCTCTCGGCCACCCTGGGGCGGCTCCGAACACACCGCGTCACCTCGCGGTCTGACTAGTGTCTGGCGACCACGACGGAACCCACAAGGGGGGGGAGCACGACATGGCCAGGGGAATGCGTCTGTTCGGCGCGGCAGGGGTGGCGCTCGCGCTGCTGGCGGCCGGCTGCAGCAGCAGCGGGAGCTCGTCATCGGGCGGCGCCGCCGAGACCACCACCACGGTGGCGGCCAAGCCGATCAAGATCCTCGTCACCAACGACGACGGCTACAGCTCCGACGGCATCGACACCGTCGTCGAGGCGCTGCGCGGGGTCCAGGGCGTCGAGGTCACCGTCGTGGCGCCCCTCGAGAACCAGAGCGGCAAGGGCGGCTCGGTCACCGGCGGCACCCTCACCGCCACCGACGTGACGACCAAGAGCGGCTACAAGGCCAAGGCCGTCGACGGCACCCCGGCCGACAGCGTGATCTGGGCGATCGACCAGAAGGGCATCGACTTCAAGCCCGACCTGGTGGTCTCGGGCATCAACGCCGGCCAGAACATGGGGCCGACCGTGAGCATCTCGGGCACCGTCGGGGCCGCCCGGGCGGCAGCCCTCCGCGGCATCCCCGCCATCGCCGCCAGCCAGGGCCCGCTCCTGCCTCCGCAGAACTTCCCGGCGGCGGCAGCCCAGGTCCTCGACTGGCTCAACGCCAACATGGCGGCCATCCAGGCCGGCACGCTCACCACGAGCACGATCGCGAACCTGAACGCGCCCACCTGCTCGACCGGCTCGGTCCGGGGCACGATCGAGGTGCCCGTGGCCACGAGCAACGACGGCTACAACGACACCCCCGACTGCACGTCCACGGTGACGAACCCGGCCGCCGACATCCAGGCCTACCTCGACGGGTTCGCTCCGCTCTCGCAGCTGAGCACCACCCAGGGCGCCACGAGCTGACGACCTGCAGCGCTGGCCCGGCCGGGGCCCCGGATCACCGGGGCCCCGCCGGGCCCGCCCGCACCGTCAGGGACGGACGGGCATGGGCCGGACGACGTCCTCGGCCTTGTTGTTCACGACGCCGCACACCAGGCCGCGGTTGAGGCAGCGCTCGACCTGGCGGGTCAGCTCCTTCTCGTCCCACGAGTTCACGAAGTCGGCGTGGCCGGTGAGCACCGTGCCCGAGGCCAGCGTGAGCTCGTGGCCCTCCCCCGAGATCGGGTAGCCGATGGCGATGGTGAGCTGCGGGATCGCCACCGGGTGGGTGTCGGGGCACGAGCCGCCGACGCTCGCCGCGACGTGGCTCTTGTGGGTCTCGCTGTCGAGGTTCACGCCGTCCCAGCAGTCGGGGAACACCACCTTGAGCCGCAGCGGTGCGTCGGCCGGGCACGTGGGCGGGGTCACCTGCATCTCGCCCTGGATGCCGCACGCCCACCCGACGAACTGCGTCGACTGGGGCTCGGTGGCGGTGTGGTCGCCCGAGATCATCATCAGACCGTGGGGGTACGGCACCACGCTGGCCGGGTCGATGCCGGGCCCGGGCCGGTAGTAGGCGTCGAGGCCGAGCGGGGCCACGGGCTCGCCGTGGTCGAACAGGCTCGGTGCCCAGTAGGCGGCCGTGTCGAGCTGGCGCTCGCACGAGGTGGGCTGCCCCAGCAGCGAGTCGGGGGTCGACGAGTCCGAGGTGGTGCGGTTGCCGAAGAAGTCGTGGCGGTGCGACCGCCCCGGCTGGCCCGGCCACACGATGGGGTCGTTGGTGGCGCTGTGGCTGTAGGCGCACGACACGATGAACTGCGGCACCAGGCCCTGGGGCCCGTCCTGGAAGCCGGTGGCACCGGTGGCCGCAGCCTGGTCCTCGTCGCCGCCGGGGCCGAGCAGGAGCACGGCCCCGGCGACCAGGACGCCCACGACGGCGAGCGAGAGCCCGACGAGGAGGGCGCCCCGGTGGCGGCGGGGAGCGGGGACGACCTCGGTCACTTGGCGGCCGGCACCTGGATCGAGTTCACGTCGACCTTCTCGGGCACGTTCACGGCCGGCATGCCGGGCGCGTTGGCCGCGTCGGGCATGTTCGGCTGGTCCGGCGGCACCGGCTGGGTCTTGTAGTCACCCGACGGCGGCCGCTCGGTGGCGATGAGGGTGGCCAGGTCGAGCGTGCCGGTGAACGCACCGGAGGGGTTCTGGCAGGCCATCACCGTCTCGATGTTCGCCGGGGCGGAGGTGGTGAAGGTGTTCCCCTCGAAGCAGTTGCCGAGCGGGTCGTTGGTGGTGCCGAGGCTGCCGAACGCGAGGTCGGCGAGTCCCGAGCCGGAGACGACGTTTCCCTTCACCGTGTTGCCCATGGCGTCCCACAGCAGGGTGCCGGGGAGGCTGGCCTTGTCGGCGCGGGGCAGGGTGCGGGCCTGCGAGCACGGCATGGTGAGCTCGTCGCCGGTGGGCAGGTCGTCCTTCGGGTTCTCCTCGGGGAAGGGCACCAAGCCGATGCCGACCCGTTCGTGGTTGTACACCCGGTTGTTCTGGATCAGGTTGTTGCGCCCGCCCGCGGGCAGGATGCCGGTGCCCATCGCGAGCTTGGCCACGTCGATGGCCGGCGTGTTCGGGTCGTCACCGTTGTCGTGCACGAGGTTGCCGACGATGGTCGTGTCGCGCTCGGGGTAGCAGAGCTCGTAGGAGCCGCTGTTGGGCACGAGGCCGGCCCGGTTGTGGGCGAACTCGGAGTTGGCGATCACGAGGTTGCCGCCCGAGTTGGTGCCCGAGTAGCCGAGGCCGTTGTACTCGGAGATCACGTCGAGGATGGCGGCGTCGCAGGGGAAGCACTCGCCGATGTAGAAGCCGGCGTCGGGGCTGCCCGAGGCGTAGGAGTGGTCGAACTGGCCGCGCACGGAGTCGAAGGCGTAGATGCCGTAGTCGCCGTTGCGGTACGCCGTCAGGTAGCTGCCGTGGTAGCCGGTCACGCCGGTCCAGTAGAAGCCGTTGCCGGTGTAGTTGCGCGCCGTCATGTTCTGGACGGTCACGTTGCTCGCACCGAGCACCCGGATGCCGTTGTCACGGGTGAACTCGCCGTCGAGGATCGTGGCGTTGCGGTCGAGGCCGCGGATGGTGAGGCCCGGCGTCTCGACGTCGACGGCCTCCTTGTAGATGCCCGACCCGACGAGGATGAGGTCGCCCGGCTGGGCCGCGTTCACGGCTTCCTGGATCGTCGGGTAGTCGGCGGGCACGTTGATCGTGTTGCCCGACCACTCGGCGCCGCCGCCGGTGGGCGTGGTGGTGGCGGAGCTCGACGAGGTGCCCGAGGACGAGCACGCCGCCGCCAGCAGGCCGAGGACGGCGAGCACGGCGAGGAGCACGGTACGGCTGCGGGTCATGAGACCCCCCCTTCTCATGGTGTCGTGGCTCACTTGGCGACGACCTGGACGGTGCCCGACATGCCCGCCGTGGCGGTGCCGTGGATCGAGCAGTAGTAGCGGTAGGTGCCGGGCCCGGTGGCGGTCCACACGAAGGACTCACCGGGCTCGAACGACGAGGTCTCGACCTGGAACGGGGTCTTCTCGACCTTGATGATGTTGTGCTGGTTGCGACCGTCGTTGATGAAGGTGACCTCGGTCCCCTCGGTGACGGTGATCGTCTGCGGCACGAAGTTGTTGTCCTCGGCCGACACGGTGACCTTCCCGGACTGCACGACGGCGAGCGTGTCGCCGGTGGCCGAGGTGCCGCCCCCCGAGCCCGAGCTGCCGCAGGCGGCGATGCCGAGCGCGAGCGCGGTGGCTGCGACCGGGAAGGCGGCCGTCTTGATGAGTCGCTTCACTGTTCCCCTGACCCTCGTCGTCCCCCCGGCGCCGTCCGCCGGCGGGTTACCCCTGGGTAACCGAACAGGCACGCTACGCCTGCTCCACGTGGCGGGGCCACACCGTTGCCGACGGCGAGGCTCAGCCGGAGACGGCGATGTCGTAGACGCGCCGCCTCGGAACTCCCAGGGCGGCGGCGACATTACTCACCGCATCACGTGTTGTGGCGCCGCCCCCCTTCTCCACCTCCAGGGCGGCCCGGATGGCGTCGTCGTCGGCCACCTCGGGAGCGGGCGCACCGTCGAGCACCACGACGTACTCGCCGCGGGGCTCGACCTCCGCGCAACGGGCCACCGCTTCGGCCAGGCTGCCCCGCCACAGCTCCTCGTGCAGCTTGGTGAGCTCACGGGCGAGGGCCACGCGCCGGGTGGGACCGCAGGCGGCCTCGAGGTCGGCCAGGGTGCGGGCCAGGCGGTGCGGGGCCTCGTAGAGCACGACCGTGCACGGCTGGGCGGCCACCGCGGCGAGGCGCTCGGTGCGGCCCGAGCCCTTGCGGGGCAGGAAGCCCTCGAACGTGAAGCGGCCGGTCGGCAGGCCGCTGGCCACCAGCCCGGCGATGGCGGCCGACGGACCGGGCACGACCTCCACCGTGTGGCCGGCCGCGGCCGCCGCCGCCACCAGCCGCTCGCCCGGGTCGGAGATGCCGGGCATGCCCGCGTCGGTCACGACCGCCACCCGCTCACCCCGGTCGAGGCGCGCCAGCACGTCGGCCACGGCCCCGGCCTCGGTGTGGTCGTTGACGACGAGCAGGACGGGCGCCCGCACGCCCACGTGGGCCAGCAGACGACCGGTGCGCCGGGTGTCCTCGCACGCCACCGCTTCGGCCCGCCCCAGCTCCTCGACGGCCCGGGGCGAGAGGTCGCCGAGGTTGCCGATGGGCGTGGCCACGAGCACGAGGGCGCCGCTCACCGGACCTCCAGGCGGTCGCCCACGACCACACCCCAGCGGCCGAGCGAGCCGGCCTCGCACTCGAGCACCGCACGCGAGCGCAGCACCGGCCGACCCAGGCGGTTGACGGCCATCGTGGTCACCCGCAGCACGGTGAGGTCGGCGTCGAGGTGGGCCACGTCGATCGGGAAGCGCATCCCGAAGGTGTGCACCGAGCGGGCGGGGCGCAGCAGCAGCGCGCCCTCGACGCCGTCGCGGCCGAGCAGCCCCCGGCTGCGGGCCCGGTGGGTGTCGGCCACCTCCACGTTGGCGAGCACCCGCTCGTCGAGCACGAGCCACTGCGACGGGGGGCTCGACGGGTCGGACATGGGCGGCATGCTACGAGCGGTCGGGCCGGTCCGGAGGGCGACGGCCGGCTCAGACGTTGAAGCGGAACTCCATGACGTCGCCGTCCTCGACCACGTACTCCTTGCCCTCGACGCGCAGGATGCCGGCGTCGCGGGCCTTCGACCACGATCCCACCTCGAGCAGGTCGTCCCAGTGGATGGTCTCGGCCCGGATGAAGCCCCGCTGGAAGTCGGTGTGGATCACACCGGCGCACTCGGGTGCCTTGGCACCGGCCCGGAAGGTCCAGGCACGGGTCTCCTTCTCACCGGTGGTGAAGAACGTGCGCAGCCCGAGCATGCGGTAGGCGGTGTGCAGGAAGCGCGGCAGGGCACCCTCGCCGAGGCCGAGGCCCTCGAGCATCTCGGCCCGCTCGTCCTCGTCGAGCTGCGCGGCCTCGGCCTCGAGCTGCACGCACATGCCGATCACCTCGCCGTGGCCGCCGAACTCCTCGATCACCGGCGCCGTCTTGGCGTCGATCTGGTCGAGGTCGTCCTCGCCCACGTTCACGATGGCGAGCACCGGCTTGTTGGTGAGCAGGAAGTACGAGCGCAGCAGCGCACGGGACTCGTCGTCGAGGGCGCTGCGGTAGAGCGGGGTGCCCTCGGCCAGGACCTCGTAGGCCCGGTCGAGCGCAGCGACCTCGTCCTGCACGTCCTTGTCGAACTTGGCCGCCTTGCGCCGCTTCTCCTTCTGGTTCTCGACGGTCTCGAGGTCGGCCAGGGCGAGCTCGGTCTCGACGATGCGCAGGTGCTCGAGCGGGTCGGAGGGGCCGGGCACGTCGTCGTCCTCGAAGGCCCGCAGCACGAACACGATGGCGTCGGCCTCGCGGATGTTGGCCAGGAACTTGTTGCCCAGGCCCTCGCCCGAGCTGGCCCCCTCGACCAGGCCGCCGATGTCGACGAACTGCACGCTCGCCGGGATGATCGTGCGGGTCTGGCTCATCTCGGCCAGCTGGTAGAGCCGGGCGTCGGGGACCTTCGCCATGCCGACGTTGGGGTCCTTCGTCGCGAAGGCGTACGGCGCGGCGAGCGCGCTGCCTCCCGAGAGGGCGTTGTACAGGGACGACTTGCCCGCGTTGGGCAGGCCCACGAATCCGAAGCGCTCCATCGGGCGGGCAGGGTAGCGGCCGCCGGGGAGGGGCCCGTCCGGGCGCTCCCCGACGGCTGCCCCCTCAGCTCTCCTTGGCCTCGGCCTCGATGGCCTCCTGGTCGGCCTTGAGCTCCTTGGACTCGACCTTCTTGGCGTGCTTGAGGGCGGCCTCGATCTTGGCCTGCATGTCGGACACGCCGACCACCACCAGCCCCGCGGTCCCCTCGTCGAGGGCCTCGCCGGCCTCCTTGAGGTCCTTGCGGCTCATGCCCGCGGCGGCGTGGCCGGCGAGCGATCCGAGGAGGGCCCCGCCGGCGGTGGTGCCGAGGATGAGGCCGCCGCCGATGGCCGCGGCCGGGAACAGGGCGATGACGAGGCCGGTGGCGAGGCCCACGCCGCCGCCGAGCACGCCGCCGACGCGGGTCGGGGTCTCGTGCTTCTTGACGATCTTGACCTTGCCGCCCTCCTTGCGCTCGACGACGGCGGCGTCGTAGGCGTCGATCAGGTTCGCCTCGGTGTGCAGCAGCTTGACCGCCTCGTAGTCGGCCTCGGCGTCGGCGACGTCGTCGTAGACGCCCAGGAAGGCGAAGAAGGTGTCGATGGCCATGGTGGTGCTCCTCGTGGTGAAGGGTCGAACGGGTCCGTCGCCGGGAGCCTAGGCACCGCGGTGCCCGTAGAGTCCTCGACGTGGCCGCCGTCTCCGACCTCGACGCGCTGATCGCCGGGCTCGACGCCTCGAGCGACCGCACCCCCTACCTGTTCTGCTCGGTGCCGGCCTCGCCGTGGCCGCCCGCCGTGCCCGACGGGGTCGAGCCGGTGGCCGTGGTGGCCGAGGACGAGGGCTTCACCGTGGTGGTGCCCGCCGACCAGGCCGACGCCGCCGGGCTCGACGCCGAGCGCGGCTTCGTGGCCGGGCGGGTCACCCTGCGGGTGCACTCCGACCTCGCCTCGGTGGGGCTGTCCGCCCACGTCTCCCGGGGGCTGGCGGAGGCTGGGTTCTGCGGATACGTGGTGGC
>CAMFLJ010000139.1 GCA_945957335.1 uncultured Actinomycetes bacterium
GTCGAGGCGATGCTGCGCCGGCTGCACCTGCGCAACCTCGCCGACCTCGATCCCGGGCGCATGGCCCGGCTCACGGCCGGCCACCCACCGGCCGCCGAGCGGATCGCGTTCGCCCGGGCGTGGTCGGCCTCGCGGCCCGTGGCCCGGCCGACTCAGCCGGCGGGGTAGCCCTCGGGGTTCTGCGACTGCCAGCGCCAGGCGTCGGCGCACATCTCGGGCAGGGTGCGCTCGGCCCGCCAGCCCAGCAGCTCGGCGGCCAGTGCCGGGTCGGCGAACGAGGCCGGCACGTCGCCGGCGCGTCGGGGGCCGATGCGGTGGGGGAGCGGGCGGCCCACCGCCTCGGAGGCGGCGGCCACGACCTGCAGCACCGACGAGCCCGAGCCGGTGCCCAGGTTCACCGCCCGGCAGCCGGGCAGCGAGTCGATGCGCTCGATGGCGGCGAGGTGGCCGGCGGCGAGGTCCATGACGTGGATGTAGTCGCGGATGCACGTGCCGTCGGGGGTGGGGTAGTCGTCGCCGAAGATCGTGAGCTCGTCGCGACGGCCGACCGCCACCTGCATCACGAACGGCATGAGGTTGTTGGGGATGCCGTTGGGGTCCTCGCCGATGTCGCCGCTGGGGTGGGCACCGACGGGGTTGAAGTAGCGCAGCAGCACCACGTGCCACTCCGGCGAGGAGCCGGCGACGTCGCCGAGCAGCATCTCGATGGCCTGCTTGGTGCGCCCGTAGGGGTTCGTGGCACCGACGGCGGCGGACTCGTCGATGGGCACCCGCTCGGGCTCGCCGTAGACGGTGGCCGACGACGAGAACACGAGCTTGCGGATGCCGTGGCGCTCGAGCACCTCGAGCAGGGCGATGGTGCCGCCGACGTTGACGTCCCAGTAGCGCACGGGCTGGTCGACCGACTCGCCCACCGCCTTCAGCCCGGCGAAGTGGATGACGCTGTCGATGCCGGCGCCGGTCACCACCGCGTCGAGGGCCTCGACGTCGCGCAGGTCGACCCGGTGGAACGAGAGGTCGCCGTCGGCGAGGCGTCGCACCCGCCGCAGCGACTCCTCGGAGGAGTTCGAGAGGTCGTCGACCACCACGACCCGGTGCCCGGCCTCGAGCAGGACGACGGCGGTGTGGCTGCCGATGTAGCCGGCGCCGCCGGTGAGCAGGACGGTCGAGGGGCGGGACATCCTCCGAGCCTGCCATCCCGGGCGGTGGCCGTGGTGCCGGCCCGGCGCCGGGGAGACCCGCCCAGAGCGGGGCGAACGGCGGGTGAACGGGAGTGGAACCCGGATGTTCCGCCGTCGTTCACCTCCGGTTCACCCGGGGCCGGGGATCGCGCAACCTTCGCTCCGTACCGTCGGTCCTGCGTGGGCACGTGGCCCGCGCACGACACCATTCGTTCAAGGGAGTTGCACCTTGCGTTCATCGAAGCGGCTTGCCTGGCTCGTCGCCCTCCTCGCCACCGTCGGCCTCGTCGCCGGCGCCTGCGGCAGCAGCAGCAGCGGTGGAAGCAGCACCGCCAGCACCTCCGGGGGCGCCACCTCCGACTTCGACTACTCGACCCTCTCCGGCACCCTCAACGGCTCCGGGTCGACGTTCCAGAACTCGTTCAACGAGGCCGCCATCGCCGCCTTCGCCGACACCGCACCCAAGCTCACCGTCAACTACCAGGCCGTGGGCTCGGGCCAGGGCAAGAAGGACCTCGCCGCCGGCACCACCCAGTGGGCGGGCACCGACTCCAAGGTCGCCGACGCCGACAAGGGCAGCTACGCCGGTGGGCCCCTGTACTTCCCGACCGTCGCCGCTCCCATCACGGTCTCGTACAACCTGAAGGGCGTCGACAAGGTCCAGCTCTCGGCCGAGACCCTGGGCGCCATCTTCTCGGGCACGATCACCTCCTGGAACGACCCGAAGATCGCCGCCGACAACCCCGGCACGACCCTGCCGAGCACCGCGATCACCCTCGCCGTGCGCTCTGACGGCTCGGGCACCACCTCGGCGTTCTCCAAGTACCTCGCCAAGGCCGCCGCCTCGACCTTCACGCTCACCGCCGGTGACACGGTCCAGTGGCCGAGCAGCGCCCAGGCTGGCAAGGGCAACTCGGGCGTGGCCCAGATCATCACCCAGACCGACGGGGCCATCGGCTACGTCGACTACTCCGACGCCAAGGCCTCGAAGCTCAGCCTGGCCGCCATCAAGAACAAGTCCGGCGCCTACGTGGCCCCGAGCAGCGAGTCGGCCTCGGCCGCCCTCGCCGGCGCCACCATCGGCTCCGACCTGTTCATCGACGCCCTCGACGCCACCGGCGCCGACGCCTACCCGATCACCACCGGCACCTACGTTCTGGTGAGCGCCACCCAGAAGGACGCCACCACGGCGAACAACCTGAAGGGCTGGATCACCTTCCTGCTCACCGACGCCCAGTCGCTGGCCGCCGACGCCGACTACGCGCCGCTGCCGACCTCGCTGGCCGAGCAGGCACTGGCTCAGCTCGCCAAGATCACGGTGGGCTAGGAATACCGGATGCCTCCTGCTTCCTCCGTCGCGGAGCGAGCACCTGATCCCGACGTCCCGGTCGACGCCAGCATCTCGCTGGCGTCGACCGGCGGCCGTCGGGGCGACAGCATCTTCCGGCTGGTGGCCCTCGCCGCCGGGCTGCTCGTCCTGGTGGTGCTCGCCGGCATCGCGTTCGCCACCACCCGCCAGGCCTGGCCGGCGTTCAGCGCCGAGGGCATCGGGTTCCTGACCTCCTCGGACTGGGACCCGAACAACGGCAAGTTCGGTGCCCTCGCCTTCATCTGGGGCACCCTCCTCTCGTCGGCCATCGCCCTCGTCATCGGCGTGCCGATCAGCATCGGCATCGCGCTCTACACCAACGAGATGGCGCCGCGCCGGCTGCGCCGCCCGGTCACCTACGTGATCGACCTCCTGGCCGCCATCCCCTCGGTGGTCTACGGCCTCTGGGGCGTGCTGGTGCTCGCCCCGAACATCCTCCCGGTCTACGACTCGATCAACTCCGCAGTGGGCGACGTGCCGGGGCTCAGCTGGCTCTTCGGCGGCAAGGCCAGCGGACGTAGCTTCATGACCGCCGGGCTGATCCTGGCGATCATGATCATCCCGATCGTCACCTCCCTCAGCCGGGAGGTCATCGCCACCGTGCCGCGATCGCAGCGCGAGGCCGCCTACGGGATGGGCGCCACCCGCTGGGAGATGATCCGCTCGGCCGTCCTGCCATGGAGCCGTGGTGGCATCGTCGGCGCCACCATGCTCGGCCTCGGCCGGGCCATGGGCGAGACCATCGCCGTCGCCCTGGTGATCGGGTCGAACGCCCAGATCACCACCCACCTGTTCTCACCCGGTGACTCGATGGCCGGTGTCATCGCCAACCAGTGGGGCGAGTCCTCCGGGACCTACTCGGCCGCCCTCATCGGCCTCGGTGTGGTCCTGTTCGCCGTGACCATCCTCGTCAACGTGATCGCCCGCCGGGTCGTGCGCCACTTCGACGAACGCCTGAAGGTGGCCTGACATGACCGACACCCAGCTGGTGCGCGACTCCGACCGGCTGCTGCTCGAGGCGACCATGAGCCGCTCCCGCCGGGTGCGCAACGGCATGGCCAGCGTGTGGATGCTGGGCTCGGTCCTCGTCGCCCTGGTGCCCCTCGCCGTCGTCATCTTCTACGTCGTGAGCAAGGGCCTCTCGGTGATCAACGGCGACTGGTTCACCAAGGACCTGCCGGCCATCACCACCAAGCCCGGCGGCGGCATGGGCCCGGCCATCGTGGGCACCCTGCTCATCACGGCCGGTGCCGCGGTCATGGCGGTGCCCCTCGGCATCCTCGGTGCCATCTACCTCCACGAGTACGGGGGCCCCGGTCGCCTGGCGTCGATCGTGCGCACCATGGCTGACGTGATGACCGGCGTGCCGTCCATCGTCATGGGCCTCTTCGTCTACAGCACCTGGACCCTCGCCTTCGGGCTCAACGGCTTCGGCGGGTCGCTGGCCTTGGCGTGCCTGATGTTGCCGATCGTGATCCGCTCCACCGAGGAGATGCTCAAGCTCGTGCCCGACGAGCTGCGCCAGGCCAGCTACGCCCTGGGCAACCGCAAGTGGCGCACCATCGTCACCGTCGTGCTGCCGTCGGCGTTCGGCGGCATCGTCTCGGGCGTCATGCTCGCCATCGCCCGCGCCGCCGGCGAGACCGCCCCGCTTATCTTCACCATCGGCGCCGCGCGCAAGCTCAACCTCGACCTGTTCAACGGGCCCATGAACGCGCTGTCGCTGCAGATCTTCAAGAACGCGTCGTCGAGCTTCCCGGCCGCCACCGAGCGGGCGTGGGGTGCGGCGCTCACCCTCATCGCCATCGTCTTCATCCTGACGGTCCTCGCCCGAGTCGTCTCGGCCAGGGTCGCCCGCAAGCACAACGCCTGAGCCACCTACCCTTCGCTCCGTGACCGCCGAAACGCCCCCCGAGCCCGAGGACCTCCCCATGACGGCCGATGCCCCCAGCCCCACCCTCGACGAAACGGTCGGCGATCACCACGCGCCCGTGCCCGAGGCCCACGAGCCCCACCTCGAGCCGAAGGTCGTGTTCGACGTGCAGGACCTCAACGTCTTCTACGGCGCCTTCAAGGCCGTCCGCGACGTCAACCTCAACATCCACCAGCACGAGATCACCGCGTTCATCGGCCCGTCCGGCTGCGGCAAGTCCACCGTGCTGCGGTGCTTCGATCGGATGAACGACCTGATCGAGAGCGCGCGTGTCGAGGGCAAGGTGCTCTACCACGGCGTCGACCTCTACGACGCCAGGGTCGACCCGGTCGAGGTGCGCAAGCGCATCGGCATGGTGTTCCAGAAGCCGAACCCCTTCCCGAAGTCGATCTACGACAACATCGCGTTCGGCCCCCGCCTCGCCGGCATGAAGGACGACCTCGACGACCGCGTCGAGAAGGCCCTGC
Source organism: uncultured Actinomycetes bacterium (assembly GCA_945957335.1). Lineage (GTDB taxonomy): Bacteria > Actinomycetota > Acidimicrobiia > Acidimicrobiales > Acidimicrobilacustridaceae > CAMFLJ01. The sequence goes on from CAMFLJ010000139.1 coordinate 4,951, forward strand.
GCCAGGCCGCGCTCTGGGACGAGGTCAAGGACCGCCTGAAGAAGTCGGCCATGGGCCTCTCCGGCGGCCAGCAGCAGCGCCTCTGCATCGCCCGAGCCATCGCGGTCGAGCCCGAGGTCGTGCTGATGGACGAGCCGTGCTCCGCGCTCGACCCGATCGCCACCGCCCGCATCGAGGACCTGATGCAGGAGATCAAGAGCGAGTACACGATCCTGATCGTCACCCACAACATGCAGCAGGCCGCCCGGGTGAGCGACCGCACTGCGTTCTTCACCACCGAAGTCAACCCCGAGGGCGACCACCGCACCGGCGTGCTCGTCGAGTACGACAGCACCGACAAGATGTTCTCGGCGCCGTCCGACGAGCGGACGGAGAACTATGTCACCGGCCGCTTCGGCTGACGGAGGCCCCGCCCGCCAGCACTACACGGCCGAGCTCGAGCAGCTCGCGCTGCAGGTCGAGATGATGGGCGTGCTCGTCGACCAGAACCTCGAGCGCATGCGCGACGTGCTCCGCGGGGGCGACGCCTCCACCGCCACCCAGGCGGTCGCGGCCGACGACCGCATCGACGCCATGAACGTGTCGCTCATGGAGCGCTGCTACGAGCTGCTGCGCCGCGAGGCCCCGGTGGCCTCCGACCTGCGCCTCATCGTGTCGGTGCTCCGGGTGACCCCCGAGCTCGAGCGCATCGGCGACCTCGCCCTGCGCGTCGTCAAGCTGCAGCCCGACCACGAGCTCCTCGTGGCGGTGCCCCGCGCCTTCGACGTGCTCGAGACCATGGCCGACCACGCCATCGACCGCTATCGCGACGCGTTGCGGGCCTGGTCGGCGCTCGACCTCGACCTCGCCGACCGCGTGGCGGCCGAGGCGCCTCCAGGCGTGGCCGCCACCCAGCTCGTCGAAGCTCTCCTGGCATACGGAGGAACCGACGGCGTGGCCGTCACCCTCCGTACGATGGTGGCGGGCCAGGCCCTCGACCGCATCGCCGACCACGCGGCCGTCCTGGGCGCCCGAGTCCGCTACCTGATCACCGGCGATCCCGACCACCTCGCCGCCGAGGTCCGCTGACCTCCCTCGGGAGACAGTCGCGACAGGAGAACACATGGCCGAGCAGCGCAAGACCTTCCACCAGGAGCTCGACGAGATCCGCGACGAGATCGTGCAGCTCGCCGCGCTCGTCAGCGAGTTCATCCCGCGTGGCACCGAGCTGCTGCTGGCCAACGACATGCGCGGCGCGCTCTCGCTGATCGAGGCCGACGACGAGATCGACGCCCTCACCCTGCGGATCGAGGAGCAGTGCTACCACGTGCTCGCGCTCCAGCAGCCCATGGCGTCCGACCTCCGCTCGATCGTCACCGCGGTGTGGCTCACCGGCGAGCTCGAGCGCTCCGGCGACCTCATGGTCAACGTGGCCAAGGCCGCCCGCCGCATCTACGGCGCCAACCTCGACCCGCGCCTGCGCGGCCTCATCGAGCGGATGAGCGAGGAGGCCGCCCGCCTGATGAAGCTGGCCATCGACGCCTACGTCGAGCGCAACGCCAGCCTCGGCGCGGCCCTCGACGACATCGACGACACGCTCGACCAGCTCCACCGCGACTACATCGAGGCGATCTTCGAGAGCCACGCCGACCACCACCTCGGCCTCCAGCCCGCGGTGCAGCTCGCGCTCATCGGCCGCTACTACGAGCGCATCGGCGACCACGCGGTCAACATCGGCCAGCGCGTGCAGTACATGGTCACCGGCTGGCTGCCGGAGCAGACGGGTGCAGCCCGGCTCCGCGCCCGCGCCGACGGCGAGGTCGACGAAGGCGACACGTCGTCGCCATGACGCGCACTGCGGTCCTGGCGATGGCCGAAGGTGCGGTGGCGGGGCTCGTCCTCGTCGTCGCCCTCGTCGTCGCCGTGGCCGCGTGGTGGCTCGGGGCCGCCACCGAGCGCCGGCGCCAGCGCGCCGTGCTGGCCGACAGCGTGCGCCGCCTCGAGCTCGACGAGCCCACCGGCCCCGACGACGGGCCCGAGCCACTCGTCGCCGTCCTCGAGCGGGCCGTGCGCGACCTGCGCTCGGAGGGCGAGCTCTCGGCCCATGCCCGGGGCCGGCTCCAGGAGGCGATGGACGCCCTGCCCCAGGCGGTGCTCATCGTCGACGCCTCCGGTGAGCTGGTCGAGCGCAACGCCGCCGCCGAGACCTTCGTCGCCGCCCGCCACGCCGACGCGCTCGTCGAGGCCGCCGTCGCCGAGCTGCTCGACGCCGCCCTCAAGGGCGAGGCCGCCAGCCGCACGATCGACCTCTTCGGCCCGCCGCGCCGGGTCCTCGTCGTCACCACCACCCCGCTCGGCCCCGAAGGAGCCGGCACCGCGGTGGCCGTGGTCGACGACATCACCGAGCGCCGTCGCCTCGAGGCCGTGCGCACCGACTTCGTCGCCAACATCAGCCACGAGCTGAAGACCCCGGTCGGGGCCATCGGCCTGCTGGCGGAGACCCTCGAGGCCGAGGACGACCCCGAGGTCGTCGAGCGCCTGGCCCTGCGCATCCAGAACGAGGCGCTGCGGGTCGGCCGCACGATCGAGGACCTCCTCGACCTCTCCCGCATCGAGCTCGGCGAGGTCTCCGTGCCCGAGCCGGTCGAGGTCGGCCGCATCGTCGACGAAGCCGTGGCCCGCATCCGCCCCGCCGCCGAGCAAGCCGGCATCACCGTGACCGCCTCGGTGCCCGACGCGCTGGTCGTGGCCGGCGACCGCCGCCAGCTCACCTCGGCCCTGTCGAACCTGCTCGACAACGCGGTGAAGTACTCCGACCGCGGCGGCTCGGTCGAGGTCGACGCCGTCGGCCGCGACGACGAGGTCGTGCTCACCGTCGCCGACCACGGCATCGGCATCCCCAGCCGCGACATCGAGCGGGTCTTCGAGCGCTTCTACCGGGTCGACCAGGCCCGCAGCCGCGAGACCGGCGGCACCGGCCTCGGCCTCGCCATCGTCCGCCACGTCGTGGCCAACCACCACGGCTCGGTCGAGGTCGACTCCCGCCTCGGCGAGGGCTCGACCTTCACCCTCGTGCTCCCCGCGGCGCCCGCCCCGACCTCGGGCGAGGTCCGCGACGACGAGCCCGCCGCCGGGGCCCCGGCCCCCACGTCGTCACCACCCATCCCGGAGAGGCTCTGAGCCCATGACCGCAGCAACCTCGGTCCTCGTCGTCGAGGACGAGGACTCCTTCATCGACGCACTCACCGTCGGCCTCACCCGCGAGGGCTTCAAGGTCAGCGTCGCCCGCGACGGCGCCGAGGCGCTCGACGTGTTCGACGACGTCGCGCCCGACCTCGTCCTGCTCGACGTGATGCTGCCGAAGGTGTCGGGCCTCGACGTGTGCCGCGAGCTGCGCAGCCGCTCGAACGTGCCGATCATCATGGTCACGGCCAAGGGCGCCGAGATCGACACCGTCGTGGGGCTCGAGGTCGGGGCCGACGACTACGTCACCAAGCCCTACCGGCTGCGGGAGCTCGTGGCCCGCATGCGGGCCGTGCTGCGGCGCCGGCCCACCGACGACGGCGCCCCGCTGCCCCTCCCCGCCGACGACGTCGTGGTCGTGGGCGACGTGAGCCTCGACCACCAGCGCCACGAGGTCACGATCCGCGGCGCCGACGCCCGCCTGCCGCTCAAGGAGTTCGAGCTGCTCGCCCTCCTGCTCGAGAACGCCGGCCGGGTGCTCACCCGCGACGTGCTCATCGACCGGGTGTGGGGCGCCGACTACGTGGGCGACACCAAGACCCTCGACGTGCACGTCAAGCGCCTGCGCTCGAAGGTCGAGGAGGACCCGGCCCACCCGACGCGCATCGTCACGATCCGGGGCCTCGGCTACAAGTACGAGGTGCCACGGGCCTAGGCGCCGTGCGCTGCCGATCGGCCTGTCGCACCGCCCTCCTACGATGGGTGGAGTGATCCCCCCGCCCGCCTCCGGCCCTCCGGGTGTGCCCCCGGGCCGCGACCCGCGGCGGCCGTGGGCCCCCTCGCCGTTCATGCGCCTGGCGCGCGCCCACGCGGCGTCGGTGAGCGGCGACGCGCTCTTCGCCATCGGCCTGGCCGGGTCGGTGTTCTTCCTGTC
>CAMFLJ010000140.1 GCA_945957335.1 uncultured Actinomycetes bacterium
GGCCGGAGCCGGTGCCTCGGCGGCGGGCGCCGGGGCCTCGGGCTCGGCCGCCGGAGCGGGTGCCGGGGCCTCAGCGGCCGGGGCGGGAGCCTCGGCAGCAGGCGCGGGCGCCTCGGCCGGAGCCTCTTCCTCGGCCTTCTTCTTGCCCTTGGCGGGCTTCTTGGCGTCCGGCTCCTCCGGCTGGACGTCGCGGATCAGACCCTCGCGCTCGGCCTTGCGGCGAACGCGGTCGGCCTGGGCCTCGACCACGCTGGAGGAGTGGCTCTTCACGCCGATCCCGAGCGCGTTGCACAGATCGAGCGTCTCCTTGTTGGTGAGCCCGAGCTCTCGTGCAAGCTCGTAGACGCGGGGATTCTTCGCCAAACCGACCTCAGTCCTCGACTACCGACGGGGCGCCGACCGGCGCTCCCAAGATGTGCTCCATGCCCGACCAGAGGCCGGACAACGGCCACCCATCCTCGCGCGACCGGGGGGCGCGCACGAACGGGGTGACGGGTGCTACGCCTGCTCGTCTCCGGCGGGCGAGTCGTCGGCCACGGTAGCGGCCTCCTCCTCGGCTTCCTCCAGCGCCTCGACCAGGGCTTCCGCCTCGATCAGCGCCGCAGCCTCCTCGACGTCCTCCTCGGCGGCGGCGCGCAGCTCGGCCGCGGCCTCCTCGAGCTCCTCGGCCGCGGTCTCGAGGGCCACGGCCTCCTCGACCAGCTCGGCCGCGACCTCCTCGACGGCCTCGGCGCGCTCCTCGGCGGCCTGGGCGTAGGCCTCGGCCGACATGGCCTCGCCACCCTCGGCCGGGACCCAGACCTGCTCGCCGGTGGCCTCGTCGACCACCCACTCGCCCTCGGCCCAGTCCTGGTCGTTGTAGGCCTCTTCCTCGGCCAGCTGCGTCTCGCTCTTGATGTCGACGCGCCAGCCGGTGAGGCGGGCGGCGAGGCGGGCGTTCTGGCCCTCCTTGCCGATGGCGAGCGAGAGCTGGTAGTCGGGCACGATGACCTCGGCGGTGCCGGTGTCCTCGTGGATCCGGACCTCCTTGACCTTCGCGGGCGACAGGGCCTTCATCACGAAGTCGGCGGGCTCGTCCGAGAACGGCACGATGTCGATCTTCTCGCCGCGGAGCTCGTTGACCACCATGCGGACGCGGGCACCGCGGGCACCCACGCACGCGCCGACCGGGTCGACGTTGGAGTCGTTCGACCAGACGGCGATCTTGGTGCGGGCCCCTGGCTCACGGGCGCAGGCCTTGATCTCGACGACGCCGTCGGCGATCTCGGGGACCTCGAGCTCGAAGAGGCGCTTGATGAGGCCGGGGTGGGTGCGGCTCACCACGATCTGCGGGCCCTTGGCGGTCTTGCGGACCTCGACGATGTAGGCCTTCACGCGGGCGCCCGGCTCGGGGCGCTCGTAGGGCACCTGCTCGGCCTGGGGCATGAGGGCCTCGACCCGGCCGAGGTCGAGCAGCGTGTAGCGGGCGTCGGTCTGCTGGATGATGCCGGTGACGATGTCGCCCTCGCGGCCCGCGTACTCCTCGTACTTCATCTCGCGCTCGGCCTCGCGGATGCGCTGGCTCATGACCTGCTTCATGGTCTGCGCGGCGACGCGGCCCCACACCTCGGGCGGCGGGGTGACCTCGAACTCGTCACCGATCGGCACGCCGTCCTCGTCGAGCTCCTGGGCCATGACCCGGATCTCGCCCGTGTCGGGGTCGATGACGACCCAGGCGTACTCCTGGGCGTCGGGGAGGCGCTTGTAGGCCGACTCGAAGGCGTCGGCGAGCGCGCCGAACAGCGTGTCGACCGAGATCCCCTTGTCGGCGGCGAGCGCCTGCAGGGCCTCGATGAGGTCGGGTGAGTTCATCACGGCTGGACCTTCTTCTTGCTCGTGGGCGTCGACGGGGACGCGGGCTTCTTCTTGGGGCCGCCCGGCTTCGGGGCCGGGCCCCACTCGAAGGTGGTGCGGGCCTTCTCGATGTCGTCGAGGGCGAGGGTGATGCTCTCGCCGACGGGCTCGTCGAGGGCGAGGGTGACGCTGTCGTCGCCGGCGGCGGTGACGGTGCCGGCGAAGCGGCGGCCGGCGGGGTGGTTCGGCACGGTCTTGACGCTGACCTGGCGCCCGACGGCCCAGGCCCAGTGGGCCGGGGTGCGCAGCGGGCGCTCGAGGCCGGGGCTCGACACCTCGAGGGTGTACTGGCCGGCGATGGGGTCGTGCTCGTCGAGGGCCCGCGACAGCGCCCGGGTGGTGGCGGCGATGGCGGACATGTCGACACCGCCGGCCTGGTCGTCGGTGACCCGCTGCACGGGTCCGGCCTGCTCGTGGTCGAACAGCTCGAGGCCCTGCGCGGCCAGGTCGGGCTCGATGAGGGCTCGGACGCGTTCCGGGACGCTCATGGCAGGACCTCCTCTCTGCTGCTCGGACTCGGGCTGGATCTCTGTTCGGTGGGCTCGGGCTCGAGGCCGTGGCCCTCTCACGAGAAAGGCGTGGGCCGGGGCCCACGCCTTCGTCGAACTGCGAACGATTGCGAACTGGCGAGAAGTGTACACCCCTCGACATCCGGACGGCCCGGCGGGTTCACCCCCGCGCCACCCTCCCCTCCCGAACTGGTGGGGACACGTTCAGCCAGGAGCTGGATGAAACCGACCAGTTCGAGCGGGGCCGGGGGTCAGTACGAGCGGGCGACGATGGCGAGCGCGCCGTCGGCGGCATCACCGTCGGGCAGCGAGCCGTCCGGCATCACGAGGCAGCGCACGGTGACGCTCTCCTTGGCCAGCTCGGCCTCGCCCTCCACACCCAGGTCGGCCCACGGGATGCGGGCCCAGCCGGTGGCGGCGGCCGCGGCCGCCTCGGCGATGGTGGTGACGTCGACGGTGCGGCTGTCGCGGCGCTCGGTGGCCTCGGCCAGCAGCGCGGCCTGGGCGGCGTCGAGGGCGGAGCCGACGGTGGCGGCGATGCCGTCGAGCGACACCGGCTCCTTGCCCCCGCCGATGCGGCGCACGAGGGTGACGACGTTCTCGGCGAGGTCGCGCGGGCCCAGCTCGAGGCGCACGGGCACGCCCTTGAGCTCCCAGTCGGTGGCCCGGCGGCCCATGGAGGTCTCGACCCGCACGTCGAGCTCGACCCGCACGCCGGCATCGGTGAGCTCGTCGGCCAGGGCCCGGCACCGGTCGATGACGGCGTCGTCGTCGCGCACGGCCATCACCACGACCTGCACGGGGGCGAGCACCGGCGGGATGCGCAGGCCCGAGTCGTCGCCGTGGCACATGATCAGACCGCCCACCATGCGGGTGGAGACGCCCCACGAGGTGGTCCAGGCGTGCTGCTGGGTGCCCTCGGCGTCGAGGTACTGGATGTCGAACGCCTTGGCGAAGTTCTGGCCGAGCTCGTGGCTGGTGCCCATCTGCAGGGCCTTGCCGTCACCCATCATCGCCTCGGTCGTCATGGTGTTGGTGGCGCCGGCGAAGCGCTCCTTGGCCGTCTTGCGCCCGACCACGACAGGGATGGCCAGGACGTCGCGCATGAACGACTCGTACACCTCGTGGAGGATGCGCACCGCGTAGGCGCGGGCGTCGGCCTCGTCGACGTGGGCGGTGTGGCCCTCCTGCCAGAGGAACTCCGACGTGCGCAGGAACACCCGGGGGCGCAGCTCCCATCGCACGACGTTGGCCCACTGGTTCAGCAGCAGGGGCAGGTCGCGGTAGCTCTGGGTCCACTTGGCCATGAACTCGCCGATGACGGTCTCGGAGGTCGGGCGCACGACGACGGGCTCCTCGAGCTCCTTGCCACCGGCGACGGTGACCACGGCCAGCTCGGGGCTGAAGCCCTCGACGTGCTCGGCCTCGCGCTTCAGGTACTGCTCGGGGATGAACAGCGGGAAGTAGGCGTTCTTGGCCCCCGCCCGCTTGATGCGGCGGTCGACCTCGGCCTGCATCTGCTCCCAGATCGAGTAGCCGTAGGGGCGGATGACCATGGTGCCGCGCACCGGCCCGTTGTCGGCCATCTCGGCCTTGGCGACGACGTCCTGGTACCAGCGGGGGAAGTCGTCCGCCTGGGGGGTGAGCACGGGCTGCTTGGCCATAGGGCGCCGATCGTAGGCGACCCCACCACCGCGCCCCATTCCCGGTTCTGGCATGCGTTTTGCACCCCTACGGGTGCAGAACGCATGCCAGAACGAGAGATGAGGATCAGGCCCCGGGGTCGGTCTGGGCGTCGAGGGAGCGGATGTTCTGGATCTTCTCCGACGCGTTGTTGGCGTCGTCGCCCTTCTCGTCGAGCAGCAGCGCCCGGTCGGCCTCGGCCTCGGCGGCGGCGGAGTCGTCCTTGCGGCGCAGGGCCTCCTCCACTCCCCCGTCGGCGATGATCTGCGCCCACTCCACGAGCGCGTCGACCATCTCGGGCTCGGGCACCACCTTCACGACCTCGCCCTTCACGAAGAGGTGGCCCCGCTTGCGGCCGGCGGCGATGCCGAGGTCGGCCTCACGGGCCTCGCCCGGGCCGTTCACCACGCAGCCCATCACGGCCACCTGGATCGGGATGTTCATGCCGTCGAGCGCCTTCTGGGCGTTGCCGGCCACCTCGATCACGTCGACCTCGGCGCGGCCGCACGACGGGCAGGCGATGAGGTCGAGGCCGCGGCGCTCGCGCAGGCCCAACGACTCGAGCAGCCAGCGCCCGGCCCGCACCTCCTCGACCGGGTCGGCGGTGAGCGAGTAGCGGATGGTGTCGCCGATGCCCTCGGCCAGCAGTGTGGCCATGCCGGCGGTGGCCTTCACCAGGCCGGCCGGCGGCGGGCCCGCCTCGGTGACACCGAGGTGCAGGGGATAGTCGACCGTGTCGGCCAGCAGCCGGTAGGCGTCGATCATGAGCGCGACGTTCGAGGCCTTCACCGAGATCTTGATGTCGGTGAAGCCGACCTCGTCGAAGTAGGCGATCTCCTGCAGCGCCGACTCGACCATGGCCTCGGCGGTGAGGCCGCCGTGCTTCTCGTAGAGCGACGGGTCGAGCGAGCCACCGTTGACGCCGATGCGGATCGGCAGTCCGCGGTCGCGGGCCTCGGCGGCGACGGCCTTGATGTGCTCGGGCCGGCGGATGTTGCCGGGGTTGAGCCGCAGGCCCTGCACCCCGGCCTCCATGGCCTCGAGCGCCCGGCGGTACTGGTGGTGGATGTCGGCGATGATCGGGATCGGCGAGCGGGGCACGATCTGGGCCAGGCCCTCGGCCGCCTCCTCCTCGTTGCAGGTGCAGCGCACGATGTCGCACCCGGCGCCGGCCAGGGCGTAGATCTGCTGGAGCGTGCCCTCGACGTCGGCCGTCTTGGTGGTCGTCATCGACTGCACCGAGATCGGCGCGCCGCCACCGACGGCGACGTCGCCCACCTTCAGCTGGCGGGTGTCCCGCCGGGGGTACCGGGTCTGGGGGGAGAGCTCGCTCACGGGTCCAACCCTACGGGCGCCGGTGCGTCAGTTGAGGTTGACCGGTCGCACGATGTCGAGGAACACCGTGGAGAGCCCGATGCCCACGATGAGCAGCAGCACCACGTAGGTGACCGGCAGGAGACGGGCGGCGTTGACCCGGTAGACGGTGTGGGACATCCGGCTCCGGACCTCCTCGTAGCACGCCACCACGATGTGGCCGCCGTCGAAGGGCAGCAGCGGCACCAGGTTCACGAGCCCGAGGAAGATGTTGACCAGCGCCAGGAGGGTGAACACCCCGGCCCAGCCGACCTGCTCGCCGATCTGGCCGCCGACGTTGACGATGCCGACGACCGACAGCGGGCGCTCGGCGTCGGCCGAGGTCGTGCCGGTGCTCGCACCGCTCCCCGACGACGACCCGCTGGACTGGTTCGAGGTGGTGCCGGCGGTGTCGCCCGCGGCGTCGGCGACCTGGCCGAAGAGGTTGCCGATGCCCGACGGGGAGAACAGCCGCCCCATCCCCTGCACCGACTGCACGACGATGGTGCCGAACTGCGAGCCGGCGTCGCCGACCGAATCGACCAGCGCGACGTCGTCGTAGACCGTGCCCGGGCCGACCCCGAGGAAGCCCTTGTAGGCGTCGCCGGGCAGCTCGATCGGGCCCTGCACCTCCACCGTGCCGGTGGTCTTGCCGCGGGTGTAGGTGAGGGTGGTGGGCCCCTCGGCGTTCTTCAGGGCGCCGACGAGGTCGGCGTAGGTGTTGACGGCGACCCCGTCGACCTCGGTCACCCGGTCGCTCCCCTGCAGCCCCAGCTGCCCGGCCGACTCGGTGAGCAGGCTCCAGCCGAGGGTGGTCGGCACGACGACCTCCTGGCCGTCGCGGAGCACGGTGAGCTCGGCCGGCATGCCGGCGTGGGCCTTGACCAGTGAGGTGAGCGACTCGAAGTCGGACACCTCCTGGCCGTCGAAGGCCACGATCTGGTCGCCCGGCTGGATGCCGGCCTGCTCGGCGGCCGAGCCGACGGTGACGGCCCTGACGTCCCAGCGGGTGTCGGACGGGCGACCGAAGGCGACGAGGCCGATCAGGAGGATGAGGAAGCCCAGGGCGAGGTTCATCGCCGGGCCGGCGAGGACGACGGGCATGCGCCGGGAGAAGGACTTGGACCGGTACGCGCGGTCCTCGTCCTCGGGCGCCACGTCCTCGAGGTTGTTCATCCCGATGATCTTCACGTAGGCGCCGAGCCAGATGAGCTTGATGCCGTACTCGGTCTCGCCCCGCTGGAACGACCAGATGCGGGGCCCGAAGCCGATGAAGAACTCGGTGACCTTCATGCCCGCCCGCTTGGCCACCAGGTAGTGGCCGAGCTCGTGCATGAAGATGCAGAAGGCCAGCGCCATGACGATGGCGAACGCCCACAGGCTGGCGTACGCGAGGTAGCCGAGGCCGGCGATGAGCACGGCGAGGCGGACACCCCGGTTGGCGGCGATGCGGTCGAGCACCGTCGGCTCGCGCGGGCCCTCGTGCTCGGGCTCGGGGAGGTCGCCGGACGGCGGCCAGGTGGGAGGAAGGGTCTCGCTCACGACGGGGCTCCAGGGGGGTCGAAGCGGTCGAGCAGGTCGGTGGCCACGCGCCGGGCCTCGGCGTCGGCGGCGATGACGGCGGCGGCGTCGGTGGCGGGCGCGCCGTCGTGGAGGTCGAGCGTCGCCGCGATCACACCGGCTATATCGGCCCAGCGGATGCGGTTCTCCAGGAATGCGTCGACAGCGACCTCGTTGGCGCCGCTGATCCACGCCGGGGCGGTGCCGCCGGTGCGGCCGGCCTCGTAGGCGAGGCGCAGGCACGGGAAGGTGTCGAGGTCGGGCGGCTCGAAGTCGAGGCGGCCGAGGGTGGTCCAGTCGATGCGGCCGAACGGCGTGCCGATGCGGTCGGGCCAGGCCAGCGCGTAGCCGATCGGCAGGCGCATGTCGGGGGTGGAGAGCTGGGCGATGGTGCTGGCGTCGGTGAACTCGACCATCGAGTGCACGATCGACTGCGGGTGCACCACCACGTCGATGCGGTCGAAGCCCAGGCCGTAGCCGTGCTCGCCGGCCGGGGTGCCGAACAGCTCGTGGGCCTCGATGACCTCGAGCCCCTTGTTCATCAGCGTCGACGAGTCGACGGTGATCTTGGGGCCCATGCTCCAGGTGGGGTGGGCCAGGGCCTGCTCGACGGTGACGGCGGCCAGCTCGGCGGCGGTGCGGCCCCGGAACGGGCCCCCGCTGGCGGTGAGCAGGAGCCGCTCGACCCGGTTCTTGTTGTCGGTGGCCCGCAGGCACTGGTGGATGGCGCCGTGCTCGCTGTCGACGGGCACCAGCTCGGCCCCCGGCGTGCGGCGGGCCCGCTGCACCACCGGTCCGGCGGCGATCAGCGACTCCTTGTTGGCCAGCGCCAGGCGGCGGCCGGCCTCGAGGGTGGCGAGGGTGACCGACAGCCCGGCGAAACCGACGACGCCGTTGACCACGACGTCGGCCTCGGTGGCGAGGCTGGCCATGGCATCCGCGCCGCCCCGCACCTCGCACTCGGGCAGGGCGTCGGCCACGACCCTGGCCGCTGCCTCGTCGGCGACGGCCACCACCTTGGGGCGGTGGGTGCGGGCCTGCTCGATCAGCACCTCCGGGTTGCGCCCGGTGGCGCCCAGCGCCGTCAGCTCGAAGCGGTCGGCCTCGGCCGCGATGACGTCGAGCGACTGGGTGCCGATGGAGCCGGTGGAACCGGCGAGGGCGACCCGGGTGGCGGACATGGGTCCGAGCCTACCGACCGGTCACCCCGAGCGACCCGCGGGGGACGCCGTTCGGGAGCCGCTCAGACGAGGCCGAGGACCCGGCAGACGTAGTAGGCGGTGGGCAGCACGAAGAGCATCCCGTCGAAGCGGTCGAGGATCCCGCCGTGCTGCGGGAGGATCGAGCCCATGTCCTTGAGGCCGAGATCCCGCTTGAACAGCGACTCGGCCAGGTCGCCCAGCGGGGCGACGAGGGCGGTGAACAGGCCGAACACCAGGGCCTGACCGGAGCTGAACGGACCGACGCCGAACAGCACCGCCACGACGAACACCGCGACGAGCGCCGAGAGGACGCCGCCGACGAGGCCCTCGACCGTCTTGTTCGGCGAGATCTCGCTCAGCGGGGTGCGACCCATCGAGCGGCCGATGAAGAACCCGCCGGCGTCGTGGGCCACGGCGGCGACGATGGCCACCACGAGGATGCTGACGCCCTGGGCGGGGATGTCGAGGATGAGCGCGGCGAACGCGCCCATCACGCCCACCCACACGACGCCGACCATGGTGACGCCCAGGTTGGCGACCGGCCTGACCTTGCCCCCGATGCCCAACAGGTACCAGAGGACCCCCACGACGAACGTGAGGAACAAGATCATCGGGAAGGCGGCCTCGCCCTTCCAGTAGGCGGCAAGCGGCAGGGCGGCCACCGCGGTGAGGCCCAGCAGGGTGGCGGGGCGGAACCCGCCGCGCAGCACCGCGCCGTAGTACTCGAAGCCGGCGAGGACCACGACGATCTCGACGAGGACCATGGCCGGGGCGGGGCCGGCCTTGAACACCAGGAGGGCCACCACCGCCAGGGCGACGCCGACGGCGACGGCCTGGGGC
>CAMFLJ010000141.1 GCA_945957335.1 uncultured Actinomycetes bacterium
GGGCAGGGCCAGCCCGTCGGGCGGCGGCACGGTGACGCTGGTGGGGGCGCTGATCGGGGCGTCGGACATGGGCGCCGATGCTACGGCGCCGACGGGCTCGCACCGCGACGCCGACGAGACGAAATCGCCTGTTGTGTCTCATCGGCGGCCCCCGTACCATGACGGAGGTCACACCGGCGGCGCCCTCGCCGCCCTTCCCCGGGAGGCCCGCATGGCCCGCACCGACGCCGAGATCCTCGGCCGCGACAGCGTCGACGACCTCGACGCCATCCTCGCCGTCACCAACACCGAGGTCGACGAGGCCGTCCACGTGGTGAAGGACAACGCCGACGCCATCTTCACCTGGGACTACGAGCGCAGCCGCCCCCCGCTCGTGAAGCTCTACGAGAAGGCCAAGACCTCGCAGTGGAACGGCGAGACCGACCTGCCGTGGGACACCGACGTCCAGCCCGAGCGCGACGTCGCCGCCAGCCCCATGACCCCCACCGTCGAGCGGCTGGCGTCGATCGGCATCGACCTCTCCGGCACCGTGCTCGCCACGTGGGACGACGACCAGTGGCTGACGTGGGCGGTCGAGCGCCAGAAGTGGACGATGTCGCAGTTCCTCCACGGCGAGCAGGGCGCCCTGGTGTGCACCGCCAAGATCGTCGAGACGGTGCCGTGGATCGACGCCAAGTACTACGCCGCCACCCAGGTGATGGACGAGGCCCGCCACGTCGAGGTCTTCGCCAAGTACCTCGACACCAAGCTCGACGGGCACTACCCGATCAACCACCACCTCAAGCTGCTGCTCGACGACATCATCGACGACAGCCGCTGGGACATGACCTACCTGGGCATGCAGATCATGGTCGAGGGCCTCGCCCTCGCCGCCTTCGGCATGGCCCACCAGACCACCCAGGACCCGCTGCTCAAGCAGCTCCTGCGCTACGTCATGAGCGACGAGGCCCGCCACGTGGCCTTCGGTGTCCTCTCGCTGAAGGAGTACTACACCGAGCTCAGCGCGGCGGAGCTGCTCGACCGCCAGGAGTTCGCCTTCGAGGCCGCCGTGCGCATGCGCGACCGCTTCCTCCAGCAGGAGGTCTGGGAGCGGATGGGCGTGCCGGTGCGCGACGCCATCCGGGTCTTCAAGCAGGACGACCCGGCCATCAAGAACCAGGACCCGTTCCAGCAGCTGCTCTTCTCGAAGATCGTGCCGAACTGCAAGAAGCTCGGCCTGCTCGACGCCAACGACGGCTGGCTTCGGAAGCGCTTCGACACCCTCGGCGTCACCCAGTTCGAGGACTGGGTCGACACCGGCGAGGAGTACGAGCTGCTCGACGAGGTCGCCAAGGACCGCGCCTCAGCCTGATTCGCGCAGGAGCTGGTTGACCCGGGCGGCCTGCCGGGTCTGGTGGTCGCGCTCGGCCAGGTTCGGCGCGCTGCGGGCCGCGTCGGCGTAGAGCCGGGCGGCCAGCTCGAGGTCGCCGTTGCGCTCGTGCAGGTGGGCCGCCACCGCGGTGTGGCGGGGCACCCCCTCGTCGACCGTCGCGAGCGCGGCCAGGCCGGCGGGCGCACCGTCGGCTTCGCCCACCGCCACCGCCCGGTTCAACCGGACGACGGGCGTGTCGGCGACGCGCAGCAGCTCGTCGTACCACTCGACGATCTGCACCCAGTCGGTGTCGTCGAAGCGGGGCGCGTCGGCGTGGAGCGCGGCGATGGCGGCCTGGCACTGGTACTCCCCCAGCCGGTCCCGTGCCAGGGCGGCCTGCAGGATCGCGACCCCTTCGGCGATCGTCGCGGTGTCCCACCGCGAGCGGTCCTGCTCGGCCAGCGGCACGAGCGCACCGTCCGGTGAGGTCCGGCTCGCCCGGCGGGCGTGGTGCAGCAGCATCAGCGCGAGCAGGCCGTCGGCCTCGGGGTCGTCGGCCTGGGACGCCAGCTGGCGGGTGAGGCGGATGGCCTCGGCGGCGAGGTCGACGTCCCCGGAGTAGCCCTCGTTGAACACGAGGTAGAGCACCCGCATGACCGTGCGCACGTCGCCGGGCCGCTCGACCCCAGCGGCCGCCACGGTGCGCTTGGCCCGGCTGATGCGCTGGGCCATCGTCGCCTCGGGCACCAGGTAGGCCTCGGCGATCTGGCGGGTGGTCAGGCCCCCGACGGCCCGCAGGGTGAGCGCCACCGCCGACGACGGGGTGAGGTCCGGGTGGGCGCAGAGGAAGTAGAGGTGCAGGGTGTCGTCGAGGGCGCTGACCTCGCCCGGGGGCGGGTCGACCTCGACCCGCAGCTCCCGGTCGCGCCGGGCCGACTCCGACCGGGCCATGTCGAGGAACGCCCGCCACGCCACCGTGACCAGCCAGCCCTCGGGATCGCGGGGCGGGTCGTCGGGCCAGGTCCGCAGCGCCCGGATGAGCGCCTCCTGCACGGCGTCCTCGGCCGTCGCGAAGTCGGCTCCGCGACGGACGAGGACGCTCAGCACGTGGGGGACGAGCGCCCGCAGGGCGACGTCGTCCACGATCAGCCCTCGATGGTCGGCGGGGCCTCCATGAAGGCCCGGACCTCGAGCCACTCGTGGATCGGCTCGCCGCCGGCGCCCGGGGCCCGCGAGAGCTCCGCGGCCAGCTGGTAGGCCCGCTCCTCGCTGTCGACGTCGACGATCATCCAGCCCGCGATCAGGTCTTTCGTCTCGGCGAAGGGGCCGTCGGTGATCGGCTGGCCGTCGGCGCCGGCCGTGACCCAACGGCCCTCCGGCGCGAGGCCCTGGGCGTCGACCAGCTCGCCCGTCTCCTCGAGCCGGGCCCCGAAGTCCTGCATGAACCGGATGTGGTCGGACACCTCCTGCGGCGTCCACTCCGACATCGGGATGCAGTTCACCGGCTCGGGGGCGCCCTGGTAGTGCTTCAGCAGCAGGTACTTGGCCATCGGTCTCTCCTCTGTTCCGGCGACCGGGTGGCCGCTCTCACCCCAGGGACGGGGCCACGATCCGGTTCTCGACATCGACGCCGGGAACTTCTCCGCCGACGGGCCGGCGGGTCAGCCGGCGGCCTGCTCCGCCTGGACCTTGGCCCACGCGGCGTCGACCGCGGCCCGGGCCGCGGTGCCGTTCGGGTGGCCGGCGTAGACCGCGAACTGCACGACGAACTCGCGCAGCTCGTCGATGGTGATGTCGCCGGTGCGCAGCGCACCGCAGAGGTGGGCGTCCATCGCCACCGGCGCGCCGCTGAAGCAGGCGCAGGTGATGGCGATCCAGCGCCGCTCCTTGATGGTGAGCCCGGGCCGGGTCCAGATCTCCGAGAAGATCTGGTCGACCACCACGTCGGCGATGTAGTCGGCGCCCTTCGGCGGCGACGGGAAGCCCGTCACCGTCTCGAACATCTCGGCGCCGCGGTCCCATCGTTCGTCGGTCATGTCGAGCCCCCTCGCTGTCGCCCGTCCGGGCCGATCGACCGTTCTACCCCAGGGCCGGTGGGCCTGCCCGGGGTCACGGCCGACCGGCGCGCGGCACCTCGACGCGCTCGACGAGCACGACACCGTCGGCCGCACCGGCTCCGTCCCACTGGTTGGCCACGACGAACAGCGTGCGGCCGTCGTCGCCGCCGAGCATGCACGCGAAGCAGCCCCGGTCGGCCTCGACGGTGTCGAGGACCCGGCCGCCCTCGGCCACCCGCACGCAGCGCTGCCCGGGAACGCTGGCGAACCAGATCGCGCCCTCGGCGTCCGCGCAGATGCCGTCGGGTGCGGCGCCGGGGCCCAGGTCGGCCCACACCCGCCGGTCGACCAGGTCGCCGTCGTCGGTGATCGTCCACGCCGTGAGCCGGTCGGCGTGCGACTCGGCCAGGACCAGGGTGTCGTCGCCCAGCACGACCATGCCGTTCGGGAACCACACGTCGTCGGCCACCTGCCGGCTGGTGCCGTCGGGAAGCACGACCGCCACCAGCCCCGGCGCCCGCTCCTCCCACGGCATGGCGCCGGGCATGTCGACCCACGCCCGGCCGGCGCCGTCGACGACGATCTCGTTGAAGGGCTGCCCGGCGGCCCCGTACGGCGCCAGCTCCGGGCCGACCTTCACCCCGTCCGGTGTCGTCACGAGCATCCGCCCGTCGGCCAGCCAGTCGATCGAGAACGGCAGGCCTTCGACGCGGGCCACGACCTCGCGGCCGCCCTCCGCGTCGAAACGCAGGATCTCGCCGGCCCGCCAGTCGCACATCCAGAACCGCCCGTTGTGCCACCGGGGCGACTCGCCCATCTGGATCCCTGTCGCGTAGAGCTCAGCCATGCCCGAGAGACTGGCCGCGCCCTCGGAACTCATCGCGGCGGGCCGGCCCGGGATGCGACGATGAGCTCCGGGGACGGCGCCGGTCGGACCTGCGGACCACGACCCGAGGAGAGGGCCAGGATGGCGAGCGAGCAACCCGCGGCGAAGGTGAAGGGGCCGGCGTCGTACTTCCCGTCGATCGAGAAGACCTACGGCAGGCCGATCGACGAGTGGCTCGACATGGTCCGCCCGAAGCTGGCGGCCGGCGAGAAGCACATGGACGTCGTGAGCTGGCTCAAGGACGAGCACGGCATGGGCCACGGGCACGCCAACGCCGTCGTCGCCTACGTGAAGGCCGAGCAGGGGTGAGCGGGAGCGACGGCGACGCCGTCGTGCTCATCGTCCACGAGGTCGACGACTACCCGGCGTGGAAGCAGGTGTTCGACGAGGCCGCCGGCCTGCGGGCCGAGGCCGGCGAGCGCACGTTCCGCGTGCTGCGCGCCGACGGCCCCGGCGAGCGCATCGTGCACCTGTCGACGTGGACCTCCCACGACGACGCCCGCGCCTTCTTCGAGTCTCCGCGCCTCGTCGAGATCCGCCGCCGAGCCGGGGTGCACGCTCCCGAGTTCCTCTACCTCGACGAGCTCGACGCGGGCGTCCTCCCCGCCACCGACAGAGCGGACGCGCCAGATCGATAGTTGGCTATCGTCCGGGCCGTGACAGGACGGGTGATCACCGACGACCTCGCCGAGCCGGCCGCCCGGGCGCTGCTCGGCGGCATCGACACCGGCGACGGCGGCACGCCCGAGCAGCGCGCCCTCCTGGCCTCCGTGGTCTCGATCGCGTGGGAGCGGCCCGACCTCTCGCTCGACGAGATGGTCCCGCTCTCCCCGGCGGAGGCCGCCGCCGCGCTCCCCACCCGGGGTGCGCGCCGGCGGGTCGGCGAGATCGCAGCAGCGCTCGAGCTGTGCCGCCACCCGCTCACCGACGACCAGGTCGCGTCGACCGAGTCGCTGGCCAGGGCCCTCGGCCACGGCGGCCCGGACATCGGGCTGGCGAGGGCGCTCGTCCACCAGCAGGCAGCCCTGGCGCTGGCCGACCTCCGCCGCTTCGAGAACGACGTGCGACCGGCGTGGAGCGAGCGCACGCTCGTGCAGGAGTACCTCGACGCCACGCCCGAGGCCGACGCCGAGCTGCTCGCCCGGCTCCGCTCCTTCGCCGACCTGCCCGACGGCTCGCTCGGCCGCGCCTACCTCGCGTTCTACGAGGAGCACGGCATCCAGCTGCCCGGCGACGACGCCACCACGCCGGCCTTCTTCGTCGGCCACGACATGAACCACGTGATCGCCGGCTACGGCACCACGGCACCCGAGGAGATCGCCCTCTCCGCGATGCTCGTGGGCATCTCCGACGACGACCCGCACTGGATCATCCTCCTGGCCGGCCTCATGGCCTACGAGGTCGGCGTGGCCGGCCGGATCACCGCCAAGACCGAGGCCATGGCCCGTCCGGGCGCGGCCGACATGTTCGCCGACGCCATGCGGCGCGGCGCGCGGTGCACCGCCGACTTCTCGGTGGCCGACCACCTGGCGCTGGTCGAGCTGCCCCTCGACGAGGTCCGGGCCCGCTTCGGCGTGCCGCCCCGCGTGATCTGAGCCCGGGTGATCTGAGCCTCGGCCGCGCTCGGCGCGTCGCCGACGATCACCGCACTCCCCCGCCACGCCAAAAGTACCGCGGGGGTGGGGGCTTGCCGCAAACGACCGATCCGTGCTGACCATGACCGGTCCGTCCCGCCGATCCGGCGGGCGGCGACGAGCGAGGGGGACGGCGGATGGACGAGCACGAGGTCGTGATCGCAGGCGGAGGGCCGACCGGGATGATGCTGGCGGCCGAGCTGGCCCTCGCGGGGGTCGACGCAGTGATCGTCGAGCGCCGCCTCGACCAGTCCGTCGACGGGTCGCGCGCCGGCGGGCTGCACTCGCGCACGATGGAGGTCCTCGACCAGCGCGGCGTGGTCGAGCGCTTCACGTCGGCCGGCCAGACCTACCCGGCGGTCGGGTGGGCCCAGATGACGCTGCCGATGGACGACGTCCCCAGCCGGCACAACTGCGTGCTCGGCCTGTGGCAGAGCGCGTTCGAGCCGATCCTCGCCGACTGGGTCGCCGAGCTCGGCGTGCCGACGGTCCGGGGGGTGGAGGTCGTCGGCCTGACGCAGGACGACGACGGCGGCGACGTCACCCTCTCCGACGGGTCGACGTTGCGGGGCCGCTACCTCGTGGGGTGCGACGGCGGCCGCAGCCTGGTCCGCAAGGCCGCCGGCATCGACTTCGTCGGCCTCGACCCGTCGACCAGCTGGATGATCGCCGAGGTCGAGATGGCGGGCGAGCCCGAGCTCGGCATCCGCTACGACGACCGGGGCATGCACGCGCTGGGCCGTCGCCTGCCCGACGAGCCGGTGCGCGTGGTCCTCACCGAGCCGACGCCCGACCGCACCACCGAGCCCACCATCGACGAGCTGCGCGCCGCGCTGATCAGCGTCTACGGCAGCGACTTCGGCCTCGTCTCGGCCGGATGGATCTCGTGGTTCACCGACGCCGTGCGCCAGGCCGCCACCTACCGCTCGGGCCGGGTGCTGGTGGCCGGCGACGCCGCCCACGTCCACCCGCCCCAGGGTGGCCAGGGGCTCAACGTCGGCGTGCAGGACGCCGTGAACCTGGGCTGGAAGCTGGCGCAGGTCGTGAAGGGCACCGCTCCCGATTCGCTGCTCGACACCTACCACGACGAGCGCCACCCGGTCGGTGCCCGCGTGCTCCACAACACGATGGCGCAGGTCGCCATCGCCACCCCCGGAGCGCGGCACCAGGCCCTGCGCGACAGCCTGCCCTCGCTCATGGTCTTCGACGGTCCCCGCCTCGAGATCGTCGGGATGATCTCGGGCCTCGACGTCCGCTACGACCTCGGCGCCGACGACGCGCACCCCGTGGTGGGGCGGCGGATGCCCGATCTCGACCTGGTCGTCGACGGCCGCATCACCCGGGTGTACGAGCTGCTGCACCAGGCCCGGCCGGTGCTGCTCTCCTTCGGCGCCACCGGCTCGGCGGCCGGGCCCGACGTCGGGCCGTGGGCCGATCGGGTCGTGCTCGTGTCGGGCGAGTCGACCGCAGCCGGAGCCACCGAGTGGGAGCTGCCGGTCATCGGGCCCGTCGACGCCCCCGCTGCCGTGCTCATCCGGCCCGACGGGCATGTGGCCTGGGCCGGCGAGCTCACCGACCCCGCTCTGCCCGACGCGCTCACCCGCTGGTTCGGCCCGCCCCGGCGGTGAGGAGCTCGACCAGACGCTCGGGCTCGGCCACCGTCACCGTGAGGCCGGGGTGGCGGATCCGGCCCCAGGGATCGATGCCGGGCACCGGCTCACGGAACGTCAGGCACACGCCCCGGCGGTCGGTCGTGGCGAACGTGAGGCCCCGGTCCTGCATCGACAGGTGGGCCGGGCCGGCCACCTTGAACCACGTGTAGGGGCCGGTGACCTCAGCCGACGCGATGTTGGCGAGCGGCGTGTCGACCACCCACGGGCCGAACCGGGCGACGAACCGCTCGTGGTGGAGCTCGACCATCGCCCGGCGGGCCGTCACGCCGAAGGGCAGGCTCGCCAGCCCGAACCACCGGTCGATCGCGAAGGGGAGGATCACGACGTCGCGTCGCTCGATGTCCATCGCTCGTCCCTACCCCACAGCCCCCATCGCGCCCCGAAGGACTGTCACACCCCCTGCGTAGGGTGATCTGCATGGGTTCGGGAGCGGGGTTCGAGTCGGTCGGGAGGGGGTCCATCGCCGCGGCGGCGGACGCCGTCGACGCGCTCTCGATCGCCGTCGACCACGACGACCTGCTGCACGTGCTCCGGGTGCGCGACCGGCTCGAGGCCAGGCTCACCGAGGCCGTCGGTCGGTTCGACGCCGGCGAGCTGTGGGGCGACGTCGGCGCCACCTCGATGACCCGCTGGCTGGTGGTCGAGGCGCGAATGGAGGAGGGCGCCGCCCGCCGCCTGGTGCGCCAGGCCGGTCGCCTCGCCGGGTGGCCCGTGCTCGCCGCCGCCCACGCCGCAGGGGCCGTGAGCTCCGGGCAGGTCGAGATCGTCACCACCCGGGTGAAGCCCCGCCACGTCGCCCTCTTCGCCGAGCACGAGGCCGCCCTCGTGCCGGCGCTCGCGCTGCTCGACATCGAGGGCACCATCACCGCCATCGCCGAGTGGTGCGCCCGGGCCGACGCCCTGCTCGACGCCGAGCCACCCGAGCCCAAGCGCTCCACCCTCCACCTCGACACCGTCGGCGACCGTCACCGCCTCGACGGCGACCTCGACGGCGACGACGGGGCCATCGTCGCCGAGGCGCTGCGCCTGGCGGCCCGGCACGACGACGACACCGACGAGCGCCCGCGCAGCCGCAGCGAGCGCCTGGCCGACGCCTTCACCGACCTGTGCGCCCGCTTCCTGCGCGACCACGAGACCCCCAAGGCCAACCCCGGCCGGCAGCGCCCGGGCGTCAACGTCGTCATCGACGCCCCGCAGCTGGCGGCGCTCGAGCTCCAGCAGCTCGGCATCACCGATGAGCACGAGCTCGACGACCTCCTCGACGGGTG
>CAMFLJ010000142.1 GCA_945957335.1 uncultured Actinomycetes bacterium
GTCGCACCCCTGGCCTTCATGCGGGGCCGCACGCTCAACGGCAGCTTCATCATCCTCGACGAGGCCCAGAACACGACGCCCGAGCAGATGAAGATGTTCCTCACCCGCATCGGCTTCGGGTCCAAGGTCGTGGTCACCGGCGACACCACCCAGGTCGACGTGCCCGGCGGCCGCAGCGGCCTGCTCGGCCTCGAGCCCGTGCTCTCCGGCATCGACGGCCTGGCCTGGGTGCGCCTCGGCACCGGCGACGTCGTGCGCCACCGCATCGTGCAGGACATCGTCAACGCCTACGAGGCCGCCGCCGAGCGCAAGGCCGCCGGCGACGACACCTCCCGCGCCTGAGCGCGGCGAGCCTGCCGATCCCTTCGCCGCCACCCTCCTACGCTGTGGCCACGATGGACGAGCACCGACGGGCGCGCTGATGGCCGAACGACCACCGAGCACGCGCCGACCCCGGCGCAAGGGCCCGCCCGACGGGGCGGTGACGGTGTTCGTCGCCGACGAGCAGGCCGCCCAGCCCGTCGACACCGATCGCTGGCAGGCCCTCGCCCTGGCGGTGCTCGACGCGGAGGGCGTCTCGGGGGAGTGCGAGCTCTCCGTGCTCTTCGTCGACGAGGGCACGATCGCCGACCTCAACGAGCGCTTCATGGGCCACGCCGGGCCCACCGACGTGCTGTCGTTCCCGATCGACGGCGACGCCAACCCGCCCGGGCGCTGGCCCGACAGCGGCGGCCCCGGCCCCGACCGCTTCGACGACGACCTCGACGACCTGCCCCTGCTGCTCGGTGACGTCGTCGTGTGCCCCGTGGTGGCCGAGCGCAACGCCGCCGGCCACGCCGGCAGCTACGACGACGAGGTCGCCCTGCTGGTGGTGCACGGCATCCTCCACCTGCTCGGCATGGACCACGCCGACACCGCCGGCCGCGAGGCCATGCAGGCCCGCGAGCGCGAGCTGCTCGCCGCCCACCACGGCCCCCTCGCCGCCGACCCCTGGGCGGCCGTCGCCGCCGAGGCGGCCGCGGCGGAAGCCGAGGCCGAGGCCGACGGCCCGACCGAGGGGCAGGGCTAGGCCGTGGTCCTCGCGATGACCAGCAGCGAGGTGGCGATGCTCGTCGCCATCGTCGTGCTGCTGCTGATCTCCACCTTCCTCGCGCTGGCCGAGACGGCGCTCACCCGCATGACCCGCTCGAAGGCGCAGGCCCTGGCCGAGGACGGCCGCTGGGGGAGCGACCGGTTGCTCGACCTGGTGTCGCACCCCGAGCGCTTCCTCAACGCCGTGCTGCTCGTCGTGCTGGTGTGCCAGCTCGTGCAGGCCACCCTCACCGGCGTGCTCGCCGACCGGCTCTTCGGGCCGTGGGGCCTCGTCATCGCCACCTTCGTCAACGTGGTGCTCGTCTTCGTGCTCTGCGAGGCGGCGCCCAAGACCTGGGCGATCGAGCACCCCGAGAAGGCCGCCCTCGCGTCGGCCCCGCCGGTGCACGCGCTGTCGCGCTTCTGGCCGCTCAAGTGGCTGTCGCGCGGCCTCATCGGCCTCACCAACGTGATCCTCCCGGGCAAGGGCCTGAAGGAGGGCCCGTTCGTCTCGGAGGAGGAGCTGCTCGCCCTCGCCGACGTCGCCGTCGAGGAGGAGGTGATCGAGGCTGAGGAGCGCGTGCTCATCGAGCAGATCATCGAGTTCGGCGACACCATCGTCCGCGAGGTCATGGTGCCCAGGCCCGACATGCTCAGCGTCGACGCCGACTTCCGGGTCGCCGACGTGATGGAGGTCGTGCTGCTCAACGGCCGCAGCCGCGTGCCGGTGTGCGGTGAGGGCATCGACGACATCGTCGGCATCGCCTACGCCAAGGACCTGATGCGGGCCGACCGCGACGGCAAGGGCACGGCACCCGTCACCGAGGTGCTGCGTGCCGCCCACTTCGTGCCCGAGACCAAGCGCATCGCCGAGCTGCTGCCCGAGATGCAGGCCCGCAAGTTCCACCTGGCCATCGTGGTCGACGAGTACGGCGGCACCGCCGGGCTGGTCACCCTCGAGGACCTGCTCGAGGAGCTCGTCGGGGAGATCGTCGACGAGTTCGACCGAGAGGACCCGATGACCGAGACCCAGGCCGACGGCAGCGTCAAGGTGCAGGCCCGCATGGCCGTCGACGAGGTGAACGACCTGCTCGGCGTCGAGCTGCCCGAGGGCGACTGGGACACCGTCGGCGGGCTCATGTTCCACCTCCTCGGCCACGTGCCCGAGGAGGGTGAGACCACCCGCCACGACGGGCTGCTGCTGCGGGCCGAGCAGGTGCAGGGGCGCCGCATCGGGGTGGTGCGCATCGAGCGGGTGACCGTCACCGATGCCACCGACGCCGTCGACGGAGTCGGCGCCCGCGACGAGGCGGAGGCCAACTCGTGAGGTCCGGGTTCGTGTCGTTCGTGGGGCGCCCCAACGTGGGCAAGTCGACCCTGCTCAACCAGATCCTGGGCACGAAGGTGGCGATCACCTCCGACAAGCCCCAGACCACCCGCTCGCAGGTGCGCGGCATCCTCAACCGGCCCGATGCCCAGGTGGTGTTCGTCGACACCCCGGGCATCCACAAGCCCCGCACCCTGCTGGGCGAGCGGCTCAACGCCACCGCCACCGACGCCGCCTCCGGGGTCGACGTGGTGTGCCTCGTGGTCGACGCCACCGCGCCCATCGGGCCCGGCGACCGGTTCGTGGCCGAGCGGGTGCCGGCCGACGCCATCATCGTGGTCAACAAGACCGACGCCGCCTCGCCCGACGACGTGCTGCTCCAGCTGGCGAAGGCCGCCGACCAGCTCGACCGCTCGGCCTACTTCCCGGTGTCGGCCAAGACCGGTGCCGGCGTGGCCGACCTCGTCGCCGAGATCATCAGCCGGCTACCGGAGGGCCCGGCCTGGTACCCGGAGGACACCGTCACCGACGTGCCCGAGGCGTTCTGGGTGGCCGAGCTCGTGCGCGAGCAGCTCCTGGCGGTCACCCACGACGAGCTGCCCCACTCGATCGCCACCCGCGTGGTCGAGTGGGAGTGGCCGCGCATCCGCGTCGAGATCCTGGTCGAGCGCGACTCCCAGAAGGGCATCGTGATCGGGCGCAAGGGCTCGGTGCTCAAGCAGGTCGGGATCGCCGTGCGCGAGCAGCTCCCGAAGGGCGCCTTCCTCGAGCTCTTCGTGAAGGTCGACAAGGACTGGCAGCGGCGAGCGCAGGCCCTCGACCGCCTAGGATTCTGACGCCTGTCGTCAATCGACCCGCGGAGCGCCGGAGCGCCCTGGGTGGCCAACGAGAAAGTTGGCTGAATCTTGACCAAGCAAAAAAGACAAGCAGGTGTCGGCAGACCTAGGTTTTGTCGCATGGCAGACGAGCGTCGTGCAATCCATGCCTACCTCACGGCCGAGAGCCACGAGGTCTGGCACCGAGTCTCCGAGGAGGCGGGCATGAGCCTGTCCGGCTTCCTCGAGGCCCTCGCCCTCGACATGGGCGCCAACCCTCCCGACGAGGGTGGCCTGCCCCGCTGGAACGAGATCGTGAAGACCGCCCGCCGCATCGACGCCCAGCGTCGCCGCCGAGGCGCCGCAGCCTGATCGCCTAGTCGTCCGCCTCGTCGCGGATCGACGTGAGGAACTGCTCCGCCTCGGACCGTTCGCGTGTGCGCCGCATCGGCGGCAGTGCGTTCACGACGGCCCAGCGGTAGCTCTTGTTGGTGGCGAGCCGGGGGTCGAGCACGGCCACCACACCACGATCCGTCGCCGTGCGGATCAGCCGACCCGCGCCCTGGGCCAGCAGCGTCGTGGCCCGGGGGAGGTCGACCACCCGGAACGCGTCGGCGCGCGCCCGCTCGCGGCGCGCCTGGAGGAGCGGGTCGTCGGGCCGGGGGAACGGCAGCCGGTCGATGGTGACGAGCGTGAGCGTGTCGCCCGGGACGTCGACGCCCTGCCAGAAGCCCATGGTGGCGAACAGGCAGGTCTCGGGCTCGGCGCTGAAGCGGGCGACGAGCGCCGGCTTGGGCAGGTCGTCCTGCGCGAGCAGGGGCACGTCGAGGCGGTCCCGCAGGGCCTCGACGGCGGCCTGGAGCGCCCGGTAGCTCGTGAACAGCGCCATCGTGCGGCCCCCCGCTGCCTTGATCAGCGCCTCGAGCTCGTCGTGCACCGCAGGGTCGAACGCCGCCGAGCGGGGGTCGGGCAGGTGGGCCGCGCAGTAGAGCAGCGCCTGGTGCGGGTAGTCGAAGGGGCTGCCCACGTCGAGGCGCTGGAAACCGCCCGGCGGCAGGCCGACCTGGTCGGGCAGGGCGGCGGGCAGCGTGGCGCTGGTGAGCACGGCGGTGAGGTTGGGCCAGAGCTGCTCGCCCAGCAGCTCGCCGACGTCGACGGGTGCCACCCGCAGCACCGGGTTCTCCTCCGAGCCCTCCACCCACGACACCTCGTCGACGCGCACCTCCTGCACGGCGTCGATGTCGTCGATGAGCGAGGTCAGCGCCTGCATGGCCCGGATCTTGCGGGGGCCGACGTCGCCGGGCCCGTCGTCGGGCACCTGGCGCAGCGCGGCCATCGCCGGGTCGAGCCGGGTGCGGGCGAGGGTCAGCACATGAGCCGGCTCACCATCGAGGCGGCCCCGCAGGCGGCGGCCGCGCTCGTCGACCAGCGCGGCCCGCCACATCGAGGCCAGCTCGTCGATGCCGCTCACCAGCCCGGCGTCGTCGACGATGGCGCCGATCGAGCGGGCCAACGCCATGAAGCGGCCGCCGGTCAGCTCGACCCCGGCGGTGGCGGCGACGGTGTCCTCGAGCTGGTGGGCCTCGTCGACGACGACGAGGTCGTGCTCGGGGAGCACGGCACCACCGGTGGCCAGGTGCATGCCGTAGAGGTGGGTGTTCACCACCACCACGTCGGAGTCGGCGGCGGCCCGGCGGGCCCGCTCGGCGAAGCAGTCGTCGCCCTTCGGGCACTTGGCCGCCCCCGGGCACTCGCGGGGCCCGACGCTCACCGCCGCCCACGCCCGGTGCGAGGGCTCGCGCTCGAGCTCGGCCCGGTCCCCCGACTCCGACGACTCCGCCCAGCGGGCGATGGCGGCGATCTCCTCCGACGGAGGTCGCGGCCCGACCTCGAGGGCCAGCTGCTCGCCCTCGTCACCCACCTCGCGCAGGCGCTGGAGGCAGACGTAGTTCGAGCGGCCCTTGAGCACGGCGAAGGAGAACGGCACGTCGAGCTGCTCGGCGAGGAACGGCAGGTCCTTGCCGGCCAGCTGGTCCTGCAGCGCCTTGGTGGCCGTGGCGACCACGACCTTGCGGCCCGACAGGATCGCCGGCACGAGGTAGGCGAAGGTCTTGCCCGTGCCGGTGCCGGCCTCGACGACGAGGTGGTGGCTCTCGCCGATGGCCCGGGCCACGGCCTCGGCCATGGCGAGCTGGCCGTCGCGGACCTCGCCCCGCGGCATGGCCGCCGTGAGCGACTCCACCGCCGCCCGGGTGTTGGTCGCGAGGCGGTCGGACGGGGCCATGAGGCCGCCGATGGTACCGGCGGCCCGGGAGCGCGGCGGTATGTTGGCCGACGTGGACGTCCCCGGCATCGACCCCGCCCGCATCCCCGTGCACGTGGCGGCGGTGATGGACGGCAACGGCCGTTGGGCCCAGCGCCGGGGCCTCAAGCGCACCGAGGGCCACGCCGCCGGCGAAGAGGCGCTGATGGACGCCGTCGAGGGGGCGCTCGACCTCGGCGTGCGCTGGCTCACCGTCTACGCCTTCTCCACCGAGAACTGGCGCCGTCCCCGCGACGAGGTCCGCTTCCTCATGGGCTTCAACGAGTCGCTGCTCGTGCGCCGCCGTGACGAGCTGAACGACAAGGGCGTGCGCATCCGCTTCATCGGCCGCCGCGACTGGCGGGTGCCGAAGCGGTTGATGCGGCGCATGGACGAGTCGGTCGCCCTCACCGAGGCCAACCGCACCCTCACGCTCACCATCGCCTTCAACTACGGCGGCCGGGCCGAGCTGGTCGACGCCGTGAAGCAGCTCGTCGCCGACGGCGTGCCGGCGGGCAAGATCGACGAGAAGGCCATCGCCCGGCGCCTCTACGACCCCGACATGCCCGACCCCGACCTGCTCGTGCGCACCTCGGGCGAGTACCGCCTGTCGAACTTCCTCATGTGGGAGGCGGCCTACAGCGAGCTCGTCTTCACCGACGTGCTGTGGCCCGACTTCCGCCGCGAGCACCTCTTCGACGCCGTCCGCGAGTACCAGGACCGCGACCGGCGCTTCGGCGGCCTGAGCGAGTGACCCCGTGAGCCGCGGCACCCTCTACCGCGACGAGGCGGTGGTGCTGCGCACGTACAAGCTCGGTGAGGCCGACCGCATCGTCGTGCTGCTCACCAAGGGCCGGGGCAAGGTGCGAGCCGTCGCCAAGGGCGTGCGCAAGACCAAGTCCAAGTTCGGCGCCCGGCTCGAGCCCACCAGCCACATCCAGGTCCAGCTCTACGAAGGCCGCGAACTCGACATCGTCACCCAGGCCGAGTCGCTCGACCAGTTCCGTGGGGTGCGCGCCGACGTCGACCGCTTCACCCGCGCCTCGGCGATGCTCGAGACCGCCGACCAGCTGGCCCAGGAGGGCGAGGTCAACCCCCGCCTCCTCCAGATGCTGGTGGGCGCCCTGCGCACCCTCGACGGCTCCGACTCGCCGCTCGTGGTGCCCGCCTTCTTCTGGAAGGTGCTGGCCCTCGAGGGCTACCGGCCCGAGGTCGAGGCGTGCGTGCAGTGCGGCGAGGAGGGCCCGCTGGTGGCCTTCGACCTCGACAGCGGCGGTCTGCTCTGCCGCACCTGCCGGCGCGGGCAGTCCGTCTCGCCCGAGGCCGTCGAGCTGCTGCAGCTCATCCTCGGCGGCCGCCTCAACGAGGCGCTGGCCGTCCCGCCGTCGCCCGCCACCCACGAGGTCGACCACCTCGCCACCCGGGCCGTCGAGCACCACCTCGAGCGCCGGCTCCGCTCCGTCACCGTCCTCGATCACTGATCGCGGCTGGTACCTTCGCCGGACCCGGCGGAGGCTGCCGGGGGACGAACCGGGGGAGAATCTGATGACCGACGCACGCGTGCTGCCGCTCAACGGGCTGCGGGTGGTCGACCTGACGGTGGAGCACGCCGAGCTGGCCTCCCGCCTGCTCGGCGACCTGGGCGCCGAGGTGGTGAAGGTCGAGCCGCCCGAGGGCTCGCCGGCCCGCTCGCTGGCGCCCGTCCGCAAGGGCGTCTCGCTGTCGTTCGCGGTGCGCAACGCCGGCAAGCTCGGCGTCGCCCTCGACCTCGACGACCCCGCCGGTGCCGAGCGCTTCGACGAGCTGCTCCGCCACGCCGACGTGCTCGTCACCAACGAGGCCTCCGTCGGCGGCCGGTCGGTGCAGGACATCGCCGCCGCCCATCCCCACCTGGTGGTGGCCGCCACCACCACCTATGGCCTCACCGGCCCCTGGGCCGGCCGCGTGGCCACCGACCAGGTGCTCTCCGCCACCGGCGGCATGACCTTCAAGGCCGGCGTCGCCGATCGCGAGCCGCTGCCCGCGCCCGGCCAGTTCTGCAACGACGTCGCCAGCTCGGTCGTGGCCTGGGCCATCCTCTGCGCCCTCTTCCAGCGTGAGAGCACCGGCGCCGGCCAGCTCCTCGACATCTCGGTCAACGAGTGCCTGGCCCAGACCGCCGACTGGTCGGTGCCGAACTTCTGGACCCGCGTCCAGGCCGGCTTCGACATGCCCGACATGCGCAACGGCTCGGGCCCCGTGTACCCGATCTTCCGCTGCCGCGACGGCTTCGTGCGCCTCATCGTGCTCAGCCCCACCCAGTGGCGCTCCATGCGGGCGTGGCTCGGCGAGCCCGAGTACCTCCAGGACGACGACTACGACGGGTTCCCGTCGCGCCTCGCCATCTCCGACGCCATCCTGAACCCGCTCTACGAGGAGCTCTTCGCCGACATGAGCGTCGAGACCGTCTCCGAGCAGGCCCAGGAGCGCGGCATCGTCTGCACCCCCGTGCTCGACCCGCCCCGCGTGCTCACCAACGAGCACTTCGCCTCCCGTGGCACCTTCATGGACCTCGAGGTCGCCCCCGGCGTCGTGGCCCGCGCCTCGTCGGGCTACTTCACCGTCGACGGCGAGCGCGCCGGGCCCACCGCCCCCGCTCCCACCGTCGGCCAGCACACCGACGCCGTGTTCTCGGCCCTCGGCGAGGCCCGCACCTCGTCGCCCGCCCCCGCGCCGGCCCTGCCCCTCGCCGGGCTGCGGGTCATGGACTTCGGCCAGGGCGCCGTCGGCGTCGAGGCCGGTCGCCTCTTCGCCGAGTACGGCGCCGAGGTGATGAAGATCGAGAGCCGCAAGCACTACGACTTCATCCGCACCATCACGGGCATCGAGATGGGCCCCTCGTTCGCGTCGTCGAGCCGCTCGAAGAAGGGCCTCGGCGTCAACGCCCAGACCGACGAGGGCCGCGACCTGCTCCGCGAGCTCGCCAAGCACTCCGACGTGGTCATCGAGAACGGCACCACCGGCGTGATGGACGACCTCGGCATCGGCTACGCCGACCTCGCCGCCGCCAACCCCGGCATCGCCATGGCCGCCAGCCAGCTCATGGGCTCGAAGGGCGTGTGGGCGTCGTGGCGGGGCTACGGCCCCAGCACCCAGGCCCCCGGTGGCCTGTCCTACCTCTGGAGCTACGAGGACGAGGACACGCCCGCCGGCACCGCCTCGATCTTCCCCGACCACTTCGTCGGGCGCCTCTCGGCCGTCGGCGCCCTCGCCACCCTCATCGGGCGCGAGCGCGGCACCGTGGCCGGCGGCTTCGTCGAGGTCGCCCAGGTGGAGGCCGTCACCGGCGTGCTCTCCGAC
>CAMFLJ010000143.1 GCA_945957335.1 uncultured Actinomycetes bacterium
AGCTCGCGCATCTGGCGGAAGAAGAACGTCAGCAGCAGGGTGCGGATGTGGGAGCCGTCGACGTCGGCGTCGCACATCAGGATGATCTTGTCGTAGCGGATCTTCTCGACGTCGAACTCTTCGCCGACACCGGCGCCGATGGCCGAGATCAGGGCCTGGATCTCGTTGTTCTTCAGCATCTTGTCGAGGCGGGCGCGCTCGACGTTGAGGATCTTGCCGCGGATCGGGAGGATGGCCTGCACCCGCGGGTCGCGGGCCTGGGTGGCCGAGCCGCCGGCGGAGTCGCCCTCGACGATGAACAGCTCGCACTCGTCGCGGTTGCGGCTCGAGCAGTCCTTGAGCTTGTCGGGCATGCCGGCGCCCTCGAGGGCGCTCTTGCGGCGGGTGGCCTCACGGGCGCTGCGGGCGGCGAGGCGGGCGCGAGCCGCGTTGATCGACTTCGAGACGACCTTCCGGGCGTCGGTGGGGTTCTCCTCGAACCAGTCGGCCAGCTTCTCGTTGGTGGCCTTCTGCACGAGCGAGCGCATCGAGACGTTGCCGAGCTTGCCCTTGGTCTGGCCCTCGAACTGCGGCTCCTGCAGGCGGACCGAGATGATGGCGGTGAGGCCCTCGCGGATGTCCTCGCCCTGCAGGTTCTCCTCCTTCTCCTTGAGGAGGCCGCTGGAGCGGGCGTACTTGTTGACCACGCCGGTGAGCGCGGAGCGGAAGCCCTCGACGTGCATGCCGCCCTCGATGGTGGCGATGCCGTTGGCGAAGCTGTGGAGACCGTCGGAGTTGAAGCCGGTGTTCCACTGGAACGCGATCTCGACCTCCTGGGTCTCCTCGGCCTGCTCGAAGTAGCCCACCTTCGAGAACAGCGGCTCCTTGGAGCCGTTGAGGTGCTTCACGAAGTCCTTGATGCCGCCGTCGTACCGGAAGGTGACCGGATCGTGCGACGAGGCGTCGGGACGGAGGTCGACGAAGCGGATCTCGAGTCCCTTGTTGAGGAACGCCATCATCTGGAAGCGCTCGAGGAGGGTCTGGGCCCGGAAGGTGGTGTCCTCGAAGATGGTGGGGTCGGGCCAGAACCTCGTCGTCGTGCCGGTGCGGCCCTTCGGCGACGGGCCGGTGACGTTCAGGCGGGTGGTGAGCTTGCCGCCGTTCTCGAAGTCCATGTAGTGCCGCTCACCGTGGTGGTCGATCTCGACCTCGACGCGGCTGGAGAGCGCGTTCACGACGGAGATGCCGACGCCGTGCAGGCCACCGGAGACCTTGTAGCCGCCGCCGCCGAACTTGCCGCCGGCGTGCAGCACGGTGAGCACGACCTCGGCCGCGGTGAGGCCCTTCATCTTCGGGTCGGGGTGCTTGTCGACCGGGATGCCGCGGCCGTCGTCGATGACCTCGCACCCGCCGTCGGCGAGCAGGGTGACCTCGATGCGGCTGGCGTGGCCGGCCATGGCCTCGTCGACGGAGTTGTCGACGACCTCGTAGACGAGGTGGTGCAGGCCGGCGGGCCCGGTGGAGCCGATGTACATGCCGGGCCGCTTGCGGACGGCTTCGAGGCCCTCGAGGACCTGGATGTCCTTTGCGCCGTACTCTTCTGTGGTCTGCGCCACGACGCGGGGTTCCCCTCTATGGATGGGTGGAAAGACGGTGATCGACGGGCCCCGCTGAGCCGCACCGGGGAGGTGTCACGCTCCCCGCGAGCGGCCGCTCGGAAGGGAGCTGAGCACCGGGTCGGAACGGTCCCGGTGGCCGCAACGCGGCCAGATCACGATGGGTGGATTGTACCAGCGCTCAAGGGGTCTCCCGGGCATCCCCGGGGCGCTTCCGGAGGCTGTCGGGACGCACCCTGACCTCGATCGACGAGAGGGCCTCGGCGCCCAGCTCGGCCTGCAGGCGGGAGACCAGCGTGGCCTCGAGGAACCGCAGCTGGGTGGCCCACGCGGGGTCGGCCACGGCCACGGTGAGGACGCCCCCGCGGAGGCGCACGGGACGGCTGTTGGCCCCCACGTTGGCGCCCACGAGATCGGGCCAACGCCGCACCAGCGAGGTGGTCACGTCGGCCGAGGGACCGCCCATGTTGCGCACCAGGCGGTCGAGGCTGTCGGACACGCGCGCCGGGTCGGCATCTCGACGTCCCGGCAGCGGCTCCCACGGCATGGGCCGAGCGTACCGACCCCCTGTGACAGCGTCAGCCGGGGGTGATCGAGCCGCCCTCGACGCGCAGGACGAGCTCGGGCTCGGCGCCCGGGGGCAGACCGGCGGCGCTCGACAGCAGGGTCTGGCCGGCCGGGAGGTGGGCGAGCAGGGCCGCGCTGCGCTCCGGGTCGAGCTCCGAGAAGACGTCGTCGAGCAGCAGGATCGGCGGTGAGCCGGTGGCCTCGGTGACCACCCGGTGGGCGGCCAGGCGCAGCGCCAGGGCCACCGAGCGCTGCTCGCCCTGGGAAGCGTGGGTGCGGGCCGGCATGCCGTCGAGGGTGACCATGAGCTCGTCGCGGTGTGGGCCGACGAGCGACAGCCCCCGGCGCAGCTCGTCGGTGCGGGCGGCTTCGAGCGCGGCGGCCAGGCCGTGCTCGCGCCACGGCGCCTGGTAGGTCACCTGCACGTGGGCCGGGCGCCCCGCGACCTGGTCGTAGGCCTCGGCCAGCACCGGTGCCAGGTCGTCGACGAGATCGGCGCGGGCGTCGGCCAGGGCCTCCCCCGCCTCGACGAGCTTGGCGTCCCAGACCATGAGCGTGGCGTCGATCTCGGGGGTCACCTTGCCGTGGGCCTGCTTCAGCAGGGCGTTGCGCTGGCGCAGCACGCGGTCGAGGTCGCTGCGCACCAGGTCGAGCTTGGGCTGGCGGGCCACGAGGGTGTCGTCGAGGTAGCCCCGCCGGCCGGCGGGGCCGCCCTTGACCAGCTCGAGGTCGTCGGGCGAGAACACCGACACCCGGAGCGCGCCGAGCAGGTCGCGCGCCCTCGACAGGCGCTGCTTGTTGACCTGCACGCGGCCGCGGCCGCTCGTGGTGATCTCGGCCTCGATGAGCAGGCTGCGGCCCTCCCGCTCCCCCTCGGCCCTGACCACCGCCGTCTGCTCGCCGTGGCGCACCAGGGCGTCGTTGGGGGCGCCACGGAACGACGACAGCGTGGCCAGGTAGCCCACGGCCTCCATGACGTTGGTCTTGCCTTCACCGTTGGCCCCGAGCAGCGCCGTGAGCCCGGGCGCGAACGACAGCTCGGCCGAGGGATAGGACCGGAAGTCGGTGAGCCAGAGGCGCTGGAGCTGCACGAGCCTCCGCGGGCCGGGCTAGGAGACCCGCACCGGCATCAGCAGGTACAGGAAGTCCGGCGTCTCGGCGCTGCGGATGAGCGCCGGCTTCAGCGCGTCGATGGTCTCGAGGGTGATCTCGTCGCCGGTCGTGACGTCGATGCCGGCGATGAGGTACTCGGGGTTGAACGCCACGGTGAGCTCGTCGCCGTCGTGCTTGGCGTCGAGCTCCTCCTGGGCCTGGCCGACGTCCTGGGTGATGGCGATCAGCTCGACCGAGTCGGGCTTGAGCACCAGGCGCACCGGGGTGGCCTCCCGGGCCAGCAGCCGCACGCGGCGCAGGGCCTCGAGCAACGGCTCACGGCCGACGCTGAGCCGGTTGGGGTGGGCGTTGGGGATCAGGCCGCGGTAGTTCGGGAAGTCGCCCTCGATGAGGCGGCTGGTGACCCGGACGTCGCCGACCTCGAAGGCGACGTCGCGCTCGCCGAGGCGCAGCGTGACCGACTGGGCGGCCGACAGCAGCCGGGAGAGCTCCTTGAGCGCCGTAGAGGGCACCAGGACGGCCTGGCCCTCGGCCAGCACCGAGGTGCCCGGCAGGTCGCGCACGGCGAGGCGGTACGAGTCGGTGGCGACCAGGCGCAGGCCGTCGC
Source organism: uncultured Actinomycetes bacterium (assembly GCA_945957335.1). Lineage (GTDB taxonomy): Bacteria > Actinomycetota > Acidimicrobiia > Acidimicrobiales > Acidimicrobilacustridaceae > CAMFLJ01. Next base: position 3,883 of record CAMFLJ010000143.1, read on the forward strand.
CCTCGGCGGCCATGAGCACACCGGTGAGGATCGGGCGCGACTCGTCGTTGCTGGCCGCGGAGACGACCTGGCGCAGGGCGTCGGCGAAGGCGGCCGCGTCGAGGCTCACCGAGCTCTCGGCGGGCTCGGGCAGCTGCGGGTACTCGTGGGCCGGGATCGTGCGCACCGCGAACTGCGAGCGGCCGGAGCCGATGCGGGCCTCGTCGTCGTCGATCTCGACGGTGACCGCGCCGGGAGGCAGGGCCCGCACGATGTCGGACAGCAGCTTGGCCGGCACCACCGAGGTGCCGTCGCCGTCGCCGCTCACCGCGGCGCGGACCGAGATCGTCAGGTCGAGGTCGCTGCCGGTGACCTGGAGCTGGTCACCGTGGAGCTCGAGTCTCAGACCGCTCAGGACGGGTAGGGAGCTGCCCCGGGTCGTGACGGCACGGCTCGCTGCGTTCAGTGCCTCGACAAGGGGATCTCGCTCACAACGGAACTTCACGCCGGCTCGCTTTCTATAAGAACAAAAAAGAACGAAGTTCTGGTAGTAGCGGTAATAGGTGCTGTGGATTGTGGACAGAGCGGCATCGTCCCAGCGTGAGGGGCATTTCTCTGTCCCACGCCGATCCACAGCGGCCCACAGGTTCGCACGGGTCCCCCGAGGGCCGGGGGATGAGGACGCCGCTGTCCACGGTCGGTCCACCGGGCCGCGCGCCCTCGTCCACGGGGTTGTCCACCGCGCGGACGTTCGGCCTCGAGGTGGATCAGGCAGGTCGTGGGAGCGCCCATCAGCCGTTCCTGATCAGTTGGGTGAGCTCGGTGACCTGGTCGTAGATCTGGCGCCGTTCCTTCATGAGCGCACCGATCTTCTCGACCGCGTGGATCACGGTGGTGTGGTCGCGGCCGCCGAACTCGCGGGCGATCGCCGGGTAGCTGAGGTCGGTGAGCTCGCGCATCACGTACATCCCGATCTGGCGGGCGGTGACGAGTGGGCGCCGGCGGCTCTTGCCCCGGATCTCGTCGACGCTGAACGCGAACATCTCCGCGGTGAGCGTCAGGATCAGGTCGGGCGTGATCGGGCGGGGCTGGGTGTCGGAGAGGATGTCGCCGAGCACCGCCTGGGCCAGGTCGACCGACAGCGGCTCGCCGGTGAGGCTGGCGTAGGCGCACACCCGGATGAGGGCGCCCTCGAGCTCGCGGATGTTGTTGGTGATGTGGGTGGCGATGAACTCGAGTACGTCCGGCGGCGGCGCGATGGGCTCGCGCTCGGACTTCTTGCGGAGGATGGCGAGACGGGTCTCGAGCTCGGGCGGGTTGATCTCGGTGGTGAGGCCCATCTTGAAGCGGCTGCGCAGCCGGTCCTCGAGCGTGGAGATGGCGTCGGGCGGCCGATCGGACGAGAGCACGATCTGGCGGTTGGCCTGGTAGAGCGACTCGAAGGTGTGGAAGAGCTCCTCCTGGAGGCCCTCCTTGCCCTCGATGAACTGGATGTCGTCGAGCAGCAGCACGTCGATCTCGCGGTAGCGCTTCTTGAAGTCGCCCAGCGTGGCCTGGCGGATGGCGTCGACGTACTGGTTCAGGAACTGCTCGGTGGAGACGTAGCGCACCCGGTAGGTCGGGTAGTTCTCACCGACGTAGTTGGCGATGGCCTGCAGGAGGTGGGTCTTGCCCAGGCCGGCGTCGCCGTAGATGAACAGCGGGTTGTACGAGCGGGCCGGGGTCTCGGCCACGCTCAGGGCGGCGGCGTGGGCGAAGCGGTTCGAGGTGCCGGTGACGAACGCGTCGAAGGTGTAGCGGGGGTTGACCACGAGGCCGAGCGCGGGGGCACCGGACTGGTCGCGGTTGTTGCCCGGGCGGTCACCGTTGGTACCGATGTCCTCACCGTCGCTGGGGATTTCCCTGTGGACGTCTGTGGACAAATCGTCAGAACCTGTGGCTGACGTCACACCCTCATCGGTCTGCACCGAGATCTCGAGGGCCACGTCGGGCTCGCCGATGTCGGCCAGGGCACCGTCGACGAGCGCCTGGTAGCGGTTCTCGACCCGTTCCTTGACCACCGAGCTGGGCACCGAGACGCGCAGCGTGTCGCCGTCGAGGTCGATCGGCGTCACCACGGAGAACGTGGTCAGCCACACCGCCTCCGACACCTGCTCGCGCAAGGCCGCGGCACACGCTGTCCACAGCTGGTCGGCTCGGTCCACCTGCACAAACGCCCCTGATCGACGGGCCTCGTTCCACAGCGGCGTCCACACGTGTGGAAAACGGCTGACGACGCCCCGCCCCGGTGTGGCCCAGGGGCCTGGCCCGGGCGGGTGCCGGACCGTAGCACGGGGGCGATGTTGCCGCACCTGCCGCGCGCCCTCTAGCGTTGCGGCGAGCCGGACCCGGGCCCGACGCTGTCGCGCGAGCACCCGGTCGACCCGGTCGACATCGAACATCAGCATCGACCGACGGTTCCACCCGGGAGCCCGATGGTCGTGGAGGCACCCCGTGAAGCGCACCTTCCAGCCCAACAACCGACGTCGTGCCAAGAAGCACGGCTTCCGTCACCGCATGGCCACCGCCGCGGGCCGCAACGTCCTGCGGAACCGCCGGCTCAAGGGCCGTCAGCGCCTGTCGGCCTGATCTGGCGAATCCGTGATCGCCGCACCTTCGTCGAACTCCGTCGTCGAGGGCGCCGCGCTCGGCACGGTCGCGTGTCGGTGACCCACCTTCCCGCGTCCGCCCCGACCGCGGCCGATCCGCCGCGCATCGCGTTCGCTGTGCCACGCAAGGTGGGAACCGCCGTCGCGCGCAACCGTCTCCGCCGCCAGGTCAAGGCCCACCTCGACCTCCGGCAGTCCTCTGACCAGGGGATATCCTCCGGCGCGTACCTCGTCGCCCTCGCCCCCGGAGCCGCCGACCAGGCCACCGCCACGGTGCTGGCCGACCTCGACCGGTGCCTCGACAAGCTCGCCGGTGCCCGCTGATGGCCCACGTCTGCGCCCACGACGCCCACCAGGCCGCTCCCGGCGCCACCTCGCCCGAGCGACCCCGCTCGATCCCGGCCCGCGGCGTGCACGCGGCCATCCGTGCCTACCAGTGGGCCTTCGCCGGCAAGGTCTCACCCTGCCGCTACGTGCCCAGCTGCTCGAGCTACGCCCTCGAGGCGCTCGAGGTGCACGGCTTCGTCAGGGGCTCCTGGCTCTCGATCCGACGCCTCGGCCGCTGCCACCCCTGGGGTGGGCACGGCTGGGACCCCGTCCCTCAGCGGAAGGCCGCCTGACCCATGTTGTTCGCGTCGTCGCCGTTCGACCCGTTCTTCAAGCTCTTCGCGTCGGTGCTCGCCTTCTTCTACGCGATCACCAACAACTACGCGCTCGCCATCATCATGCTGACGCTGCTCGTGATGATCATCGTGACGCCGCTCACCCTCAAGGGCACGCGGTCGATGATGATGATGCAGCAGCTCCAGCCGGAGATGAAGAAGATCCAGGCGCGGTACAAGGACGATCGGCAGAAGCTCAACGAGGAGCTGCTGAAGTTCTACAAGGAGAACAACATCAACCCGCTGGGTGGATGTCTGCCGCTCCTCGTGCAGATGCCGGTGTTCCTGGTGCTCTACCAGGTGCTCCGTGGCCTCACCCGCCGGGTCAGCGACCTCGGCTCGGGCGCCGGCTGGATGGCCGGGCAGTTCCCCGGCGGCACGATCAGCAAGCCGCCCAGCCTCGTACGCGTGTTCGATCCGGCCTGGATCAGCCCGAGCACGAAGATGTACCAGAACCTCTCCGTCTCGACCTCGATGCAGGCGTTCGGGATGGACCTGGCCGAGAGTGCCAGCAAGGCCCTCCAGCAGGGCGTCCTGCACGCGTCGCCCTACCTGCTGCTGATCGTGATCGTGGCCATCACGGGCTTCCTGCAGCAGCGACAGATCCAGGGCCGCAACCCGAACGCCCAGGTCAACCCGCAGCAGCAGATGATCATGAAGATCATGCCGGTCTTCCTGCCGGTCATCTCCTTCGGTCTGCCGGCCGGCCTGGTGCTGTACTTCGCGGTGTCGAACATGTACCGCATCGGTCAGCAGGCGTTCATCTCCCACAGCATCTACGGCGGCAAGGCCAACGGGATGACGTGGAAGGACATGATCGGGCTGGGCAAGGGCCCGGCCACGACCAAGAGCAAGCCGGCCGCATCCAGCAAGGACAAGGCCAAGGGCAAGGCCATCCCGGCGTCCTCCAAGGAGCTCGCCAAGGGCCGTTCCCAGGCCAAGGCACCCGCCAAGGCCGGTGCATCGAAGGGCGGCCGTCCGGCGCCCGCGAAGACCAGCTCCCGCAGCAGCAAGGCAGGGCAGACCAGCTCGTCGAGGAAGGCGCCCACCAAGGCGACCTCCGACAGCTCCGCCGCCGAGGCCACCAGCCCGGCGCCGGCGAAGCCCTCGAGCGGCTCCACCGGATCCGGCACCAGTGCCGGCGGTGGCGGCTCGACCCTGCAGCCACGGGCGCGCAAGAAGAAGAGGTAGCGCACGTGGAGTGGGTGGAGATCACCGGCCGGACGGTCGAGGAGGCCAAGGAGGCCGCCCTCGATCAGCTCGGCGTCGACACCGAGGACGCCGAGTTCGAGGTCCTCGAGGAGCCGAAGGCGGGCCTGTTCGGACGTGTGCGGGGCCAGGCCCGCGTGCGCGCCCGCATCCGCCCGACCCGGCCGCGACCCAAGGTCGAGCGTCGTGACCGCCGCAAGCGGGGCAACGGCAACGGCAACGGCGGGAGCAACGGCGGCGGCCGTGGCGCCAAGGCCGACGACAACGCGGCGGGCGACGACACGCTCGTCGAGCAGACCGAACCGGAGGGTCAGCCCTCCTCCACCGGGAAGCGCCCCCCTCGCCGCCGCAGCGGCTCCGGGACCCGTCCCACCGAGCAGGGAGATGCACCCGTGTCCGACACCGACGTCGATCTCGACGCCCACACCGCCATCATCACCGAGTTCCTCACCGGCCTCGGGGCC
>CAMFLJ010000144.1 GCA_945957335.1 uncultured Actinomycetes bacterium
TGTAGAGCGCCGGCGTGGTGGACGAGCCGGTGTCGTAGACGTACTTCACCGTGAAGTCACGGGTGATGAGCGCCCGCTCCATGGCCACGAAGGCCACGAGCCCGCCGAGCAGCACCAGGGCCGCGTACCACCGCGAGAGGCGGACCAGCTCCGGCTTCTTCTTCACCAGCCCGTAGGCGATGGTGATCACGCCGAGGATGGCGGCGACCAGCCCGAGGGTGACGCCGGCGCGGCCGAGGGCGACGTTCACGGGGCGGGCGCCCCGGTGGTGGGCGTCGAGACGACCGGCACCTGGCCGCCCTGCTCGGCCTGCTTGATGCGGTCCTGGTTCTCGGCCTCGTAGACCTCGGAGTGCTTCACGATCATGAGGTCGGAGTCGAAGGTGTCGGACCCGTCGGCGAAGTGGCCCTCGAGCAGCACGGCCTCGTTGGCCTTGAACATCTCGGGCGGGTCACCGACGTGCTGGACGGGGATCTCCACGCCGTTGAACGTGACCATGAAGGTGACGCCCTCGCCGGTGCGCTCGATGGTGTCCTGCACGACCGTGCCCTGGAGGCGGAAGCGCTTGGTGCCGAGCGAGTCGCGCTGGGCGACGGCCTCGTCGACGTTGCGGTAGAAGGTCGTGGCGCCGCCGAGGGCCTTCACGAGCATGAACCCGAGGCCGAGGACCACCACCACGAGGATCACGATGGCCGGGATGCGGCTGCGCCGCTTGGGCCGTGCCGCGGTGGCGACGCCACCGTCGCCCTCGGGCTCGCCGGCCTCGGGGCCGGTGCGAGGGGTCAGCTCCATCGACGGCGCTCCGGCGGGACCTGCTTGCTGAGCGACCGACCCCGGAGGATCGTGACGACCGCGTAGGTCAGGAACGCGCCGATCACGATGATCCAGGCGGCGATGACGTAGGGCCAGCTGCCGCTCACGGCGAGGCCTCCCCGGTGGCGAGGTTGGGTGGGACGACCGGTCCGGCGCCCGAGGCGCCGCCGGAGGTGGCCGCGCTGCCCTCGGCCCGACGCTCGGCGATGGCGGCGTCGAGGCCCTGGTCGAGCACCTGCTCCTCGAGCCACGCGACGCGGAAGCGGTGGATCAGCAGCCAGGTGAAGAACACGCCGACGACCACGAAGCCGAAGAACAGGCTGAACAGCATCAGCCCGTTCATCTTGGTGTGGAGCCCGATGGTGGCGGTCTGGTGCAGGGTGCGCCACCAGGTGACCGACTGGCGCACGATGATCACGTTCGGGAACAGCAGCAGGCCGACGATGGCCGCCCGCTTGGCCCGCACCGAGTAGTCGGCGGGCAGGCGCCGCACCGCCAGGTAGCCCAGCAGCAGCAGCATGAGCATGGCGGTGGAGGTGAGGCGGGCGTCCCACACCCAGTAGACGCCCCAGGTGGGCCGGCCCCAGAGCATGCCGGTGACCAGGGTGACGGCGGTGAAGAGCGCGGCGATCTCGGCGCCGGCGTAGGCCACGAGCTCCCACCACTGCGACTTCTTCCAGAGGTAGATGGCCGAGCCCAGCGTGGTGAGGAAGCAGCCCGTGTAGGCGAAGGTGGCCGACGGGACGTGCACGTAGATGATGCGGACGGCGTCGCCCTGGTTGGCGTCGGCCGGCGTGATGAAGAACGCCAGCGCGAAGAGCATCCCGAACCCGAGGAGGGTGAGGATGCCGAGCACGCGGGTGGTGGTCGACCCGGTGGAGGTGGGCCCGGCGTCGTCACCGTCGGCCGGTCGCCCCTGGCTCCCCTTGGCGATCTGGGTGGTCACGATTCCTCCATGAGGGGCCCGAACCCGAGCACCCCGGCCACGACGTACAGCACGGCGAACACGCCCATCAGCCCGACCCACGGCCAGCCCTCGGACGGGGTGCCGGCGAGAGCTGCCTCGAAGGCACGGGTGGACCCGATGAGGACCGGGGCGAGCACCGGCAACAGTAGGAGCGGCAGCAGGGTTTCACGAACTCGGAGCCCGGCTGCCACGACGCCGTAGAGGGTACCGGCGGCCGCGATCCCCGCGGTCGCGACCACCACCGTCGAGACGAGCAGCGGCCAGCCGCCGAGGTGGGTCGAGTAGAGGACGGCCACGCCGGCGAGGAGCAGGGCCTCGAGCACGAGCAGCTGGACGCTCACGGCCAGGACCTTGCCGAGGAAGATGCCGGCCGGGTCGAGGCCCGACAGGCGCAGGGCGTCGCGGTTGCCGTCGGCCGACTCCACGGCGAACGACCGCTGCAGGGCCAACAGGCCGCTGAACAGGACCGCGACCCAGTACAGGCCCGGTGTGGCCTTCTCGAGCAGGCCCCGATCGGGGTCGAGGGCGAAGGCGAAGAGCACCAGCACGAGCAGGGCGAAGGGCAGCACCTGGTTGATGGCGACGCGGGAGCGGAGCTCGAGCCGGAGGTCCTTGGCGGCCACCAGGAGGGCGTCGTGGATCACGGCGTGCTCTCCCCCGGCTCGTCGTCGGAGGCGTCGGGCCGGCCGGCCTCGGGGTCGTCCGAGGGCTCGTCACCGGGTGCCGCGGCCGGGTCGGCTGTGCCCGATGACCGCGGTGCCGGCTCGGTGTGGGCCACCCCGCCGCTGATGGTGACGATCTCGTCGGCCAGCTCGAGCGAGCGGTCGAGCTCGTGGGAGCTGAGCACCACGGTGGCGCCGGCGGCCGTGGCGTCGCGCACGAGGGTGTCGACGAGGTCGCGGCCCTCCTGGTCGAGCCCGGCGTGGGGCTCGTCGAGCAGCCACAGCTCGGGGCGGCGGGCGATGAGGCAGGCCAGGGAGGTGCGCCGACGCTGACCGGTCGAGAGCCGACCGACGGCGACGTGCTGCAGGCGGCCGTCGAGGCCGAGGCGGGCCATGGCGGCGTCGGCGTCGGCGGACTCGGCGCGGGCCGCCCGGGCCCAGAACCGCACGTTGTCGGCCACCGTCAGGTCGTCGTAGAGCCCGGTGGCGTGGGCGAGCAGACCCACCCGGTGGCGCACCGCCTTGCGGTCGGTGACCAGGTCGACGCCGAGCACCCGCGCCGTGCCCTCGGTGACCGGCACCAGCCCCGCGAGGGTGCGCAGCAGGGTGGTCTTGCCCGCCCCGTTCGGGCCGCGCAGGAGCACGATGCGACGCCGGTCGACGTCGAGGTCGACGCCGGCGAGGGCGGGGAACCGGCCCAGCAGCGCCACCGCGCCCCGGAGGTGGACCACGGGCGCCGCCCCGGTCGGGCGGTCGGGGTGTTCGGTGTCCATGGGGTGGCGAGAGGGTACCCGTCGACCCCTCGCCCCGACCAAGCGGCAGCAGCCCCCGCACCGGGGCCGATCGGCCATGGGGTCGCCCGCTCGCTAGGGTCCCCGCCGTGCAGGTGTGGCGCGTCGTCGGCGCGATCGGTCGGTTCATGATGCGCGCGGGCGTGCTCGTGCTGCTCTTCGTCGCGTACCAGCTCTGGGGCACCGGCCTCGCCACCCAGCGGGCCCAGGACAGCCTCCAGAACAAGTTCGAGTCGCAGCTGGCCAGCACCACGACCTCCACCAGCACCACCGTCGGCACCGCGTCGACGCTGCCGCCCGCCACCGCCCCGACCGACCTGCCGACCCCCTCCAACGGCGATCCGGTGGCCCGCATCCGGATCCCCGCGATCGGCGTCGACTACATCGTGATCCAGGGCGTCGACATCGCCGACCTCAAGGAAGGCCCGGGCCACTTCCCGCAGACGCCCCTGCCGGGCCAGCCCGGCAACGTCGCCCTGGCTGGGCACCGCACCACCTACCTGGCGCCCTTCGCCCGGCTCGACGAGCTGAAGCCCGGCGACCAGATCATCTTCGACACGCTCCAGGGCGAGTTCACCTACATCGTCGACCCGCACGCGGCCGCCCCCGGCGACGAGCCCTCGGGGCACTTCATCGTGAAGCCCAGCCAGGTCGAGATCCTCGACCAGGGCACCACCAACATGGTCACGCTGATGGCGTGCAACCCGAAGTACAGCGCGCGCGAGCGCATCGTGGTCACCGGCACGCTCACGACTCCCCCGGCCCCCGCCACCCCGGTGGCCCCGGCCACCACCGCCGGCGGCTCGGTGACCACCGACGCCTCGCTCGACGCGCTGGCCGGCGGCGACGGCTCGGCCCGGGGCCCGGCCATCCTCTGGTCGGCGCTCGCCCTCGCCATCTGGTTCGCCACGTGGTGGATCGCCCACTGGTGGGCCCGCCGTGACCGTGGCCGCGTCGACGCGAAGCGCCGCATGCTCATCGACAAGGTGATCGTCTACGCCATCGGCACCCCGATCTTCCTCGTCGTGCTGTTCGTCGCCTACGAGAACATCGCCCGCCTGCTGCCGGCGGCCTACTGACGGTGCCGTGATGCCCGCCGAGCGCCGCGCCGCGCCCCTCGCCACCGCCCTCGCCGTGGGGTTCTTCGCCCTGGCGGGGCTGGCCGGGTGCTCGACCACCTCGGGGGGCACGCCGGTGACGCTCAGCACCACCACCACCGCCCCGGCGGGCGACACCGGGCCGACCACCACGACCACGGCCGAGCCGCCTTCGTCGGCCGGCAAGGAGCTGTTCGTCTACGCGCCGGTCGAGGGCGACTGCATCGACCTGCGGGCGACGGCCGACGGCGGGGCGGCCACGACCCGGGAGAAGCCCGAGGCCAACGCCACCCCGAGCGGAAAGAACGAGCTGATCCTGCGCCTGCCGTGCGACCTGCCCCACCAGTACGAGGTGATCGCGGTGGTCGACGCCGGCCTGCCGAAGGGGGCCTCCGACGAGGCGCTGGTCGCGGTGGCCAAGACCAAGTGCCCGGCCGCGTTCGCCAGCTTCGTCGGCATCCCGTACCAGGACTCCGCCATCGAGGTCGGCTGGGTGCTGCCCAGCGCCGACCAGCGGGCCCGCGGCGCGCAGCAGATCGGCTGCCTCGCCTTCGACCCCGCCGGCAAGCTCACCGCCTCCGTCCGCGGCACGGCCCGCTGAACCTGGTCGATCCGGCGGGGACCTCCCTCCATCCAGCAGGACACGCGGCACCCACCCCGCCCCTGCCACGTCCTGACCTCCGCACCGGCTCGCGACCCGGTGGTGGTCAGCTGGTGTCGGCGTCCGGTTCGGGGTCATGCAGGTCGGGGCCGCCCTGGTCCGGAGGTGGGCCGAGCGGGAGCGGCGACGGCCGCGCTGGGCTCCGTGGTGGTGGCGCCGTCGCCGTCGATTCGGCCGTGTCGAGGCTCTGCGGCTGGTTGGGTGGGGATCGTCGTCCGTCGGGGTGGGTGGCGATCAGCTCGCCGTCGGGGTTGCCGGTGAGGTGCCATCCGCCTTCGTGGAGGGCGTGGTGGTGCTGGTAGCAGACCAGGGCGAGATTGCTCATGACGGTGGGGGCGGGCCAGTGGGTGATGTGGTGGCCGTGGAGGAACCGACGTGAGGTGCAGTCACCGAAGCGGCAGTGGCCGTCGCGGACGGTGAGGGCCCGTCGGAGGGCGGGGGTGACGGTGCGGGCGGTGGTCCCCAACCCCACGGCCCTGCCGTCTTTGTCTTGGACCAGGACCGACATCCGCGAGTCGCACACCAACCGCCGTGCAGTCTCGGTGGCGAGGGACTCACCGGTCTCGAGCTCGGCGGTGGCCGCCGGGTCGTCGTCGCAGATGGCGGCCAGTTCGACGATGGCGACGACGGTGGCCCGATCCGGATCCGCGTCCTCCGCCACGGCCACTGAGGCGAGGGCGAGCAGCCCGTCGGCTTGGCGTTGCCCGAGCGTCGCGGGGTTGGCCGGGTCGCGTTCGGGCATCGAGCGTTCGATGGCCTTCAACACGGTGGCGCCGCCATCGATGGGGACCGACCCGCGGAAGCGAAGCTCCTGGCCCACCGTCCACGCCTCGAACAGTCGGACCCGCCTCGCTTCGACGTGATCAGCCGCACCCGGCCGGCGGGCTTTGCCGGCCCGTCGGCGCAGCGTGTCGACCCCCATGGCGGGGGCGTTGGTGGCCCACGCGCGATCCGCGTTGGTGTCGCCGTTCGCGGCGGCCGCGGTCACGAGATCGAGGACCGGCTTGGTCTGCTCGGAAGTCAGCTCTCCCGCGGCGGCCTTCGCCGCGAGCGCCGGGAACCCCTCGAGCCTCTTCCCCGTATCGATCCCCTCCGTCGCCGCCCGACGCGAGATGCCCAGCCGCCCCGCAGCCCAATCCGCCGCATCACGCGACCCTTCCGCTGCGTAGGCGTTGCGCTCATCGATCAGCCCGAGCACCCGACGCTGCTGGTGCTCCAACGCCCCGATCGCTCGCTGCAACTCCTGCGCCGCGCCACGAAGCCCGGGACCATCGAGACACCCCCACTGGAGATCGGTCTCGAGCCCGAACCGGCCGGCGCACACCCCGAGCACCGCGTCGACCAACGACACGCCACCGTTCGAAGCACTGTCACACCCCGCAGGGATGATGGGGCCCTGCTCCTCGTTCCCCGACCGCATGGGCTGACTCCACGGACCGAACCGACTGGAGGACACCGCCACCGGCGATCCGGGACGAGCGTCGAAGGGGAAGAACCAGAACCCTACCAGCACCGAACTGATGTACGCAACATCACCCAGAGAAATCTTGGTCCATCGACGATCGGTCGTCAGCGTCGATCAGGTGGGTAGGGCAGATCCTCGGGCCGGCAGTTGCGGAAGTCCGGCTCGGGCTGGACCTCGAAGCGGACGGCGCGGATCGTCTCCCTCCCCTCGTCGATGGCGCGCACCACCCGGTGCATCCCGTCCATCACACGGCCGTCCGCCGCCAGGATGATCGGGTGGGACACGTCGACCTCCCGCACCAGGCGCAGGTGCTGAGCCACCTGACGGACGGTCAACGGCTGGCCCCAGTAGGGCGAGTCGATCTCCCAGATCTCCGCCAGTGGGACCTCGATGATCGGGAGGCCCCGGCTCAACTCGATGAGCCGATCGACGTCCCACGCGTCGAGGCCCTCCGCGCCGGGCCAGAAGTTGTACTGCTTCCGCACGGGCACCAGTCCAGCAGAAGGGCCCTCGGTACGCTGCCGCGATGGACGCGGTGCACCGGGGTCGGGTGAAGGTCTTCCACGTCGAGGAGGGCTGGGGCGTGATCACCTCGACGACGGTCCCTGGCGATGTCTGGGTCCACTACTCCCAGATCGAGGGCACGGGCTACAAGGCCCTCCACGAGGGCGACCTCGTGGAGTTCCGCTACGAGCCGGCGAAGCAGGACAGCTGGCGGTACCGGGCGATGTGGGTCCGCCGCATCGAGCCCTGACGCCGCGAATCGGGTCGGCTCGGGCGGCGCCGCGCTCCTAGCGTCGGTCGCATGGCCGGTCGGGTGATGACGGTGACGTTCCACCGCCGTGGGCGGGTGTGCTCCTGGACCGCAGTGCGGCCACCGCGCACCGTCGTCCCCGGGTCGGCGATGGCGATGGGCGCCGACCTGCCCCACGATCTGTCGACCTTCGTCATCGAGGCGGCCCTCGGCATCGAGCACGGCTTCTGGGGCTGCGTCGCCGACGGCGCCACGTTCAAGAGCCTCGGCCGCAAGCGCACGCCCCAGGGCCGGGCGATCATCACGAGCCGCCGGGCCGAGCTCGACGCCGCGGAGATCATCGTGAACGGCGCCTACGGCGCATGGCGGGCCGGGCAGCCGACCGAGGCCACCGAGGCGCTCGACGAGATGCTCGGACGGTGGCGGGCGCTCACCGACGGCGACGACCTCGTCCTCGAGTGGCCGCTCGCCCCGGCACGCCGCCGATGAGTTCGCGCCGGAACGCCGGTCGTGACATGTCCTGACGTGACAGCACCACGATGCATCGAGGAGACGAGTCCATGGCGACCTTCATCACCATCGGGTACGGCGACGAGGCGGGCTACCAGCGCACCCCGCAGGAGCTGCGGGATGCGGCCCACGCCCACGACGACCGCCTGGTCGAGGGCGGCGCGGTGATGGGCATCGCCGCCACACCCGTCCAGGTGCGGAACCCGGAGGCCACCGGCGTCACGACCACCACCGGCGCCTACGGCCGCACCGACCTCCCCGTCGCCGGCTTCGCGGTGATCGAGGCCGACACCCTCGACGAAGCCGTCGCACTCGTCGCCGGGTCGCCCTGCGCGGTGGCCCACGGCGTCGTCGAGGTCTGGCCCCTGACCCAGTCGTCGGCGCTCCCCGAGGATCAGCCCGAGGTGGGCGGCGAGGCGTAGGTGCCGGCACCCCGCACGACCAGGCCGTCGGGGCCGACGAGCAGCACCTCGGTGGAGGTGTTGCCCCGCTCGTTGACGTAGCGGACGGCCACGGCGTCGTGCCCGACGTTGACGTCGACCAGGTCGAAGTGCAGGTCCGGCAGGAGCTCGAGCGCCCGCGCCCAGTAGGCCCGCACCGCCTCCTTGCCGCTCAGCACGCCGCTGGGCTCGCCGGCGATCACCGGGATGTGGGGCGAGCTGAACATGATGTCGTCACTCAACCGGGCCATGACGGCGTCGAGGTCGTGACGGTTCCAGTCGGCGACCCAGCCCTCGCCGAGGCGGACACCCTCGTCGTGCCGCATCACTCCCCCTCCAGCGCCGGCACGGGCACGGCGGGGGCCAGGCCGGTGTAGCGGGCCGACGGGCGGATCAGGCGCCGGGCGGCGGCCTGCTCGAGGGCGTGGGCGCACCAGCCGGCGGTGCGGCTGATGGCGAAGGTCGACGTGAAGAGCTCGCGAGGGATGCCACAGCGCTCCATCACCACCCCGGCGAAGAACTCGACGTTGGTGCGCAGGTCGCGGTCCGGCTTGAGCCGGGCGAGCACCTCGACCACGGCCTGCTCGGTGGCCCGGGCCAGCACGGCCTGGTCGCCGCCGAGCTCGGCGGCCAGCTCACGGAGCAGCACCGAACGCGGGTCCTCGCCGACGTAC
>CAMFLJ010000145.1 GCA_945957335.1 uncultured Actinomycetes bacterium
CGAGCATCCGCACCGCGTCCCCCACGCTGATGCCACACACCTTCGCCATCCAATGAGCCGCGCTCCGGTGCCCGCCACGCGACCACAACGACGACTCGGCCACCCGACCCGCCGCCAACGCCTTCCCCGCGTCCGCCATGCGCGACAGCTGGTCGCACACCGCCACCACCTCGGCCGCGTCACGCGCCGGCAACTGCCCCGGATCGAGATCAGCCAACAACGAACGCAGCTGAGCGACGAGCGCGGCCAACGGCCGCACCGCCACCCCCACCTTCAGCTCGCCGCTGCTCTCGCGACCCCCGCTCGAAGCCATGTCTGGACCCTACGCAGGGGGTGTGACAGCCCCCTGAACAGGGGAAATGTGCGACAGGGGCCGGTGCGGCGTGCGCCGACAGCTGTCGGGTCGACGACCGATCAGGCCTCGCGCACCGGCAGGTCGGTGGTGCCGAACTTGGCCTCGAGGGCGGACTTCACGTGGTCGATGGCGGCCTGGCGGTGCTCGAGGTCGGTCTTGTAGTGCCGGTTGCTGTCGGCGAGCAGCACGTCGAGGTCGGCGAGGGCGGCATCGGTGTCCTCGGGGTAGCAGGTGAGGCTGAGCCCGTCGGGCGACGCATCGATCGACTCACGGCCGGAGCGGCTCATGATGTCCTTGGCGGCGCGCAGCCACATGGCGTCGGGCGGCGTGGCCCACGTGAAGTCGACGGTGAAGCGCCCGTCGGGGTGGGTGGTGAGGCCGGTGGGCGTGCCGAGGACGGGCGTGTCTGCCATCGGGCCACCCTACGGCGGAGACGGCGCCGCGGTGCGGGGCGTGGCAGCTGGTGAGCGATCGGGAGCTGCCTCGTGACGCCCGAGGCCCTCGCGTCAGCGGGTGGGCTGGAGGCCTCGGTCGGCCACCCGGCTGGTGGCGACGGTGCCGAGCGCGGTGTGGGGCCGCCACGCCGGGCGGGCCATGGCCATCTGCACGACGCTGATCGAGCGCTCGTCGAAGGCGGCCTCGCAGTAGCAGAGGTAGAAGTCCCACATCCGCACGAAGCGCTCGTCGAGGCCCATGGCGTCGAGTGCGGCCTCGTCCTCGTGGAGGTTGGCCCGCCAGCGCCGCAAGGTCTCGCCGTAGTGGAGGCCGTAGTCGTCGACGGCGGTGACGGTCATGTCGGTGACCCGGGCGAGCGAGCGCACGATGGCCTCGGTCGAGGGCAGGCAGCCACCGGGGAAGATGTAGGTCTTGATGAAGTCCTGGGTGTTCTTGGCCCGCTCGTAGCGCTGGGGCTCGATGACGATGGCCTGGATGGCCATGAGCCCGTCGGGGCGCAGCAGGCGGCGGCAATGACCGAAGAAGGTGTCGTGCTCGCGCCAGTCGACGGCCTCGATCATCTCGATGCTGGCGAGCTTGTCGTAGGTGCCCTTCAGGTCGCGGTAGTCGTCGTGCAGCACCGTGACCTGGCCGGCCAGTCCCTCGCGTGCCACGCGCTCGGTGGCGTAGGCGTGCTGCTCGGCGGAGATGGTGGTCGTGGTGACGCGGGCGCCGTAGTGGCGGGCCGCGTGCACGGCGAAGCCGCCCCAGCCGGTGCCGATCTCGACGACGCGCTCGCCGGCGCGCAGGTCGAGCATGCGGCAGAGCCGGTCGAGCTTCTCGACGGAGGCCTGCTCGAGCGGCGCATCCCAGGTGGGGAACACGGCGGCCGAGTACATCATCGTGGGGTCGAGGAAGTGCTCGAAGAAGTCGTTGCCGAGGTCGTAGTGGGCCCGGATGTTGGTGCGGTCGCGGTCCTTGTCCTGGCGGCGGAGGCGGCGGGCGGCGTCGGTGGCGGGGCTGAGGGCCCGCTGGACGGTGGAGCGGTGGCCGTCGGTGCGGCGGGTGGCGCGGCTGAGGATGCGCAGCACCGCGGTGAGGTCGGGGGTGTCCCACATTCCCTCGAAGTAGGCGCGGCCCAGGCCGGCGCTGCCACCGGTGGCCACGAGGCGCCACGCCCGCTGGTCGCGCACGACCATCGTGCCGGTGAGGGCGGGGCGGCCGAGCTCGTCGGGGGCGTCGTCGCCGAAGCGGTGGGTGGCGTCGGGCTCGACGATGTCGAGGCGGTCGACCACGTAGCGGCGGGCCAGGCCGAGGACCAGCGATCGGGCGACCCGGTCGAGGACCTCGTCGGTGCTGAGGACGTTCATCGGCGAACCACCTTCCCAGTGGGGCCGGTGCCGATGACGGGTCGGGAGGCGCCGGCGCGGTCGGGGTGCGCGAAGAACGGTACGCGCTTGAGCGCGAGCACGACGGCGTGAGCGTGGATGCCGGCCCACACGCGGTGGGTGGGGAAGGGGTGGCGCACCAGCCGGGCCAGCACCGAGCGTCGGGTGAGCGGCTCGGTGCGCACGGTCATGTCGGCGTCGAAGACGCGCTCGGTGCTGCCGTCGGGCCGCACCTCGAAGGTCTCGAGGCGCAGCCAGGTGCGCTCGCCCGGCGGGGTGCAGGTGAGGCGGTAGGTCTGGGCCATCGGCATGAACGGGGACACGTGCATGGCCTTGGCCATCTCCGCGTGCACCCGGCCCCGCTCGTCGACCGTGCCGACGGCGACGGGGCCGGGCATGCCCTCGGGGTCGGCGCCGGGCCGCACGTCGACGACGTAGCAGTGGCGCTCCTTCCACGGCGTGTTGGTGACCTCGAGCACGACCACCTCGACGACCGGGCCGTCTCCGGCACCCCCGGCACTGCCGGTCGCGTCGTCCGTGGGCGGCGCGAGGCACCAGTGCACGGTGATGGGGTTGAACACGTAGCCGAAGGTGCGGACCTGGGTGAGCGTGCGCACCGGGCCGAGCGGGCGATGGCCGGTGCGGGCCTCGACGAGGTCGCGCACCGCCTCGCCCAGCGACGTGGAGCGGTCGGCATCGAGGTGGTCGGCGCGGTGGTAGCGCATCGGCCACAGCGCCCCGGTGCCCAACGGTCCGCCGGGCCGGTCGGGGCCGTCGGGCAGACCGAGCTCGTCGTCGTCGAGCAGCACCATGGTGAGCCCGGCGCGCACGTCGTGCGGCTTCGGGCCGTGGCGGCGGTGCCGCGTGCGGCCGGTGGCGAGGGCGCTGCCCGTCACAGCTCCACGCCGAAGTGGCGGCACACGTCGAGGGCGGAGACGACGCCGTCCTCGTGGAAGCCGTAGCCCCAGTAGGCGCCGGCGAAGAACGTGCCGCGGTCGCCCTGGATCTCGTGACGCCGGCGCTGGGCGGCCATGGCCGGGCCGTCGAACACAGGGTGGTCGTACTCGAACTCGGCGAGGACGGTGCTGCGGTCGATCTCGCCGTCTCGGTTGAGGGTGACGAGGAAGTCGTGGCCGGACTCGATGCTCTGGAGGTTGTTCATCCAGTAGGTGAGCGTGGCCTCGCGGCCCGAGCCGGTGCCGAGGTGGTAGTTCCAGCTGGCCCGGGCCCGGCGCTCGCGGGGGAGGAGGCGGGAGTCGGTGTGAAGCGTGGCGATGTTGGGCTGGTAGCGGATGGCGCCGAGGATCTCGCGCTCGGCGGTGCCGGGATCGCCCAGCAGCTCCAGGCTCTGGTCGGAGTGACCGGCCAGGATCACCGCGTCGAAGGTCTCGGGGCCGTGGGCGGCGGTGACGAGCTCGACCGCGGTGCCGATGGGGCGGTCGGCGTCGACGGTGCGCACGACCTTGGTGACCGGCGTGTTGATCCGCACCGGCTTGGAGAGCCGCGCCGTGAGGGCCCGCACGTACTGCTGCGAGCCGCCGGTGACGGTGCGCCACTGCGAGATGCCACGCAGCTCGAGCAGGCCGTGGTTGTCCATGAACCGGCAGTAGGCGGCGGCGGGGAACTCGAGGAAGGTCTCGGGGTCGGCCGACCAGATCGAGGCGCCGAGGGGGATCAGGAAGTCGTCGCGGAACGCCTTCGAGTAGCGGCCGTCCTCGACGAAGCGGGCGAGGGACACGGCGTCGTCGCCACCCTCGGCCACGAGGCGACGGGCCTGGCGGTTGAAGCGCAGGATGTCGACGAGCATCCGGTTGAACGACGGCTTCAGCAGGTTGGTGCGCTGGGCGTAGAGGGTGTTGAGGTTGGTGCCCCGGTACTCCATGCCGGTGCGCTCGTTGCTCACCGAGAAGCTCATCTCGCTGGGCTGGCTGGCCACGCCGAGGCGGGCGAGGAGCTTCACGAAGTTCGGGTAGTTCTTGTCGTTGAAGACGATGAACCCGGTGTCGACGGCGTGGTGCTCGGGGTGGCCGTCGGGGCCGGGCACCTCCACGTCGACGGTGTTGGTGTGGCCACCGACCCAGGACCCGGCTTCGAACACGGTGACGTCGTGGAGGGGATCGAGCAGGTGGGCGCAGACGAGCCCGGAGATCCCTGTTCCGACGATGGCGATCCGCATCCAGCCTCCTGGTGACGTGCCGACGGGATCGCCGGACGGTTCGTGGTGCCCTCTCCCGAACGATGTTTAGTGCATATTCATTCCGGAAGGGCCTGCACCCGCACTCCGGTGCCGCTGCGCCGCCCGGATCACGCCAGGCCGGTGCGCTGCCGGCACCAGGCCCACAGGCGCTCGCGCTCGCCGGCCGGAGGGTGGGTCCACGGCACCTTGTGCTCGGTGCGGCGCCGCCGATCGAGCCAGAAGCCGCCGCTGGCGCCGAGCCGGTGCACGTCGACGCCGACCATCCACACCAGGGTGTCGGCGCCCTCCTCGGGCGTGCGCAGGATCGGGCCGGTGAGGCGGTGGAACCCGGGCAGCCCCTCGACCACGCCAGGGGTGTCGGCCCACCCGGGATGCAGGCAGTGGAACGCCACCCCCTCGGGCCCGTGGCGCCGCCACTCGTGGCCCAGCTCGACCTGGGCCCGCTTGGCCCGGGCGTAGGCGATCGTGCCGTTGTAGCCGTCGGGCCCCATCTCGAGGTCGTCGACCGACAGCCGCTCGGCGTACATGCCGCCCGACGACATGGTGAGCACGCGGGCGCCCTTTCCGGCCGCCTCCAGGCGGGGGAGGAGCAGCGTCGTGAGCAGGAAGGGCCCGAGCACGTGGGCGGCCACCGTGGTCTCGATGCCCTGCGGTGAGGTGGTGCGGGAGCGGCTCAGGGCGCCGGCGTTGTGCACCAGGACGTCGACCTTCGGGTGGGCGGCGGCGATCTCCTCGGCCAGCGCCCGAACGGCGTCGAGGTCGGAGAGGTCGGCGATGCTCGTGACCACCGAGCCGCCGGCCCGCTGAGCGTCGGCCTGCAGCACCTCCGCCCAGGCGGCCACCTTCTCGGGGTTGCGGCCGACGAGGTGGAGGGTGGCGCCGGTGCCGGCGAGCTGCTTGGCGGCGGCCAGGCCGAGGCCCGACGTGAAGCCGGTGAGCACCACGACCTTGCCGTCGAGGCGCGGCGCCGGCTCGTCGTCCCAGCGGAACAGGTGGCGACGAAGGGCGGGGCCGAGGCGGCTCCAGCTCGGCGCCACGGCCAGCTCCATGAAGCGGTCGATGGTGGGCGCCAGCGGCAGCGGGCCGCCCTCCTCGTCGGGGGCGCTCGTCGGACCCGGTGTGGCCGGGGTGGTGGGCGTCGTCATGTCGGATCCTCCGGAGGGGTGGAAGGTCCCTTCCCCAGGGGGACGCCGGTCGGTCAGCTGGCCCGGCGGGCCTCGGCCAGGCGGTCGAACACGCGGATGAGCTCGTGGGCGTCGGCCGTGAACTCGTCGGCCCCGAGGGCGAGGGCGGTGTCGCGGTCGCCGACGGCCCGGCCCCCCAGCACCACCGGGCAGCCGATCTCGGCGTGCACGGCGGCGACGGCCTCGGCGATGGCTTCGGGGGTGGAGCCGTTGGTGGAGCTGATGCCGACGCCGATGAGGCGCTCGGCGGTGCGGGCGGCGTCGACGAACGAGGCCGCCGGGGTGTCGGCGCCGAGGTCGACGACGGTGAAGCCGGTGCCGCGCAGCAGGTCGGCGGCGAGGGCGACGGGCACGCCGTGGTGGTCGCCGGGGGGCGCCCCGACCACCACCGCGCCGCGCTTGCGGCCACGGCGGGAGAAGCGGGGGCCGAGGCGGCCGATGAGGCGCAGCATCACGACCGACGCACGGTGCTCCTCGGCCACGCTGACCTTTCCGTTGGCCCAGTCGTCGCCGATGCGCTCCATGGCCGGCCCGAGCACCTCGAGGTAGACGTCCTCGGGCTCGACCCCGGCGGTGAGCGCGTTCTCGATGATCACCCAGGCGCCGGCCTCGTCGCCGGCGAGGAGCCGGTCCTCGAGGCGCACGTGGTAGTCGTTGCGGCGGCGCCGGCCTTTCCCGGCCCCGGCGGGCGGAGGGCCCCCGACGGCCGCGCTGCCGGCCCGGCCCGAGGCCAGCGCGTCGACGTCGCTCACCCGCACGCGCCACTCCGACCCCGCCTTGGTGGCGGGGAGGCGCCCGGTGCGCACGTAGCGGTAGGCGGTCATGTAGTGGACGCCCAGCCGCTCGGCGGCCTCGGTGAGTGGGATGGACTCGCTCGGCACGGCACCTCGTGGACCGATCGGGGCCCGCTCGCGCGGGCCATTCAGCACTGAACGTACTCCTCCGGGGCGCCGGAGGCGGGGTCAGAGCACGGGTTCGGGCCGTCGGTCGGGCCCGCCGGTCCGGCTCCGGCGAGGGCGCGGCCGACCGTGCGGCCCGATGGAGCCGGCACGCACCGGTACGGTGACGGGGAGATGACCACCAGCTTCCGTCCCCAGGTGGCCGCCGCCTTCGAGGTCCTGGCGGAGGGCCTCGCGCCCTTCGTCGACACCCGCATGTCGGAGCTCTACCCCGACGAGGACTGGATCCTCATCGCCTCCGCCAAGCTCGGCAAGCGGCGCGACGTGTTGGTCTCGATCGTCGACCCGCACTTCCAGCTCGAGGTCATCAACCGGTGGTGGGGGCCGGCGTTCTCGCCGGTGCTGGCCGAGCCGGTGCGCCCCGTCGTCACCGACCTGCGCACGGCCCGCAACCACTGGGCCCACCCCGACGCCGACCACCCGTTCGACCTCGACTACGCCCTGCGGGTCCACCGCTGGGCCGAGGAGCTTCTCACCGCCATCGACTCGCCCCAGGCCGACGAGCTCGCCGAGCTCGGCGAGTCGTTGCGCTGGGGCTCGCTGCGCGAGACCGCCCGGGAGCACGGCGTGCCCGAGTCCGAGGTCCTGTTCGAGGAGCTCAAGCGGCTCGAGGAGCAGCAGGCCTCGCTGAACGCCCAGCTCGAGGAGGCCCGCACCGCCGCCACCTCGGCCGCCGGGCGCTCGCGTGCGATGTCACGCCAGCTGGCCGAGCTGCAGGCCCAGTACGCGGCGGTGGCCGGCCTGCGCGACGACTACCGGGCGCTGCAGGACCAGCTCGACGCCGAGCGCTCGGTCCGCGACGCCGAGGAGCACGACACCACCGAGCTGCGCGAGCGGCTCGTCGTGGCCGCCGGCTCGTCCGAGCGCCTCGCGGCGGAGGCCGAGGTGCTGCGCGACGAGCTGGAGCGCACCCGGCGCGAGATGGCCGAGCTCGACCCCGCCCAGACCGAGATCGGCCGGCGCTGGATCTGGCTCGTCGCCGCGTTGATCGTCGTGCTGGGCGTGCTCATCGCCCTCGTGGGCTACACGCCGCGCTGAGCGCCGGCGGCCGTGGCCGCGGCGGCTCCGGAGGGACGGGACAGCCCGGGAGGCCGGGTCAGGCTCGGCCGGAGCGACCGACGAGGCGGGCCACCAACGCGGTCTTCTCGGCGGCCTCCGCATCGTCGAGCACACCGGCGCGGTGCAGGTCGAGGATCGCCTTCACCAGCACCCGCTCGTCGATCCCGGGCGGCAGGCCCGGCTCGTCGGGGAGGAGGTCGAGGATGGCGTGGCGGGCCGACTCCGCGGTGTCGGGGCGCAGGCCCTTGATCACCATGTCGGTCGCGGTCCGGGTCGTGATCACGAGCACGGCGCTGGTGAGGCGGTGCTGGATCTCGATGTCGACGATGTCGGCGATGTCGACCGTGCGGCGCAGGCCGTTGTGGCGGTCGCGCAGCTCGAGGCGGTCCTTCAGCACGATCAGCTGGTCGCCGATCCGGTCGACGTCGGTGGCGAGCACGGTCGGGTGGATCTGCATGACCGGCTCGGGGCCCTCGCTCTTGCGGGACTCCTCGCGGGCCTTGGCCAGCACGCCGGTGACGACGGGGGCAGGCCCACCGGTGGGCACGACGACGCCCGGGGGGAGGGGGCGCGGGGTGTGGTCGACCGGCGGAGGCGGCGCGTGGGCGGGCGTGGGCTCGTCGGTGGACGGCGGCTCGGCGGCGGGGGGCTCGGCCGAGGCGACGGGTGCGACCGGGGTCGGGAGCGGCATGGCGCCGGTCAGCGGCACGGCGGGGAGGCGGCCCTCGGGCAGGTCGAAGCCCAGGGCGCGGGCGGCGGCCTCGCTGCGGAGGGGAGCGAGGACGGCGGCGTCCTCGCGGGACGCGACGTCGCGAGCTGCCACCTGGGCGGCGAGAGCATCGTCGAAGGGCTGGTGGTGCGCGGTGGGTGCCACGTTTGTCTCATCGGCGTCCTCGCGCCGATGATTGAGCGCTCGTCAAAATTCCCCAGGGAGCCAAGCCATGAACGACCCCGTGCAGCCCGACCTCCCCGAGCAGGAGGGGCTGACCGAGCCCGAGCTGCCCGAGGTCGACATCGAGGGCGCCCGGCTCCTCGCCAACGAGGCCCGCGGTCGCCTCCACGAGCAGGGCTTCGACGACGACGAGATCGACGCCTGGGTGCGGGTCTACTTCGAGCAGGGCCACGAGGGCACCGTCGACGGCCTGCTGGCGTTCATCGCCGCCGAGCAGGCTGCCGGCCGCAAGCCGTAGGGCTCAGGC
>CAMFLJ010000146.1 GCA_945957335.1 uncultured Actinomycetes bacterium
GAGGGCCTCCTGGCCGACATCACCGCCCACCCGCGGTCGGCCTACGTCGCCGAGCTCGTGGGCACGAACCTGGTCACCGGCACCGTGCGCGGCGGCGTGCTCACCACGGCCGGCGGCGGCGTCCTCGTCGTCCCCGGTGACACCCCCGACGGGCCCGCCCTCGCCTCGGTGCGCCCCAGCGCCATCACCCTCCACCGCGGGCCGCCCGAGGGCAGCGCCCGCAACACCTGGGCGGCCACGGTGGTCGACGTCGACCACCTCGGCGACCGGGTGCGGGTGCGGCTGCAGGGCCCGGTCGACCTGGTGGCCGAGCTCACCACGGCCGGGCTGGCGGCCCTCGACGCCCGCGTCGACGACCGCGTGTGGGCCTCGCTCAAGGCCAGCGAGGTGGCGGTGACGGCCGCCGACGGGGCCGAGGCCGCCGACGCCCCGTGACCGGCCCGACCACGGGAGGTTGCGGCACCCGGCCCGGTGGGCGATAGGGTGACGGCACCGGAGCGCACACGTGACGTGCTCCGGTGGGTGGCAACGCCGTTCGGGTGGGTAGCTCTGGAGACAGGGATCCCGGCCCCACGGCAGGGGC
Organism: uncultured Actinomycetes bacterium; assembly: GCA_945957335.1. GTDB lineage: Bacteria > Actinomycetota > Acidimicrobiia > Acidimicrobiales > Acidimicrobilacustridaceae > CAMFLJ01. Next base: position 584 of record CAMFLJ010000146.1, read on the forward strand.
CACGCTCCGGGTGGCGGTCCCCCGCCCCGCCCGGGAGCCGTGCGGCACGCCTCGGCCGATGGCCCGGCACCAGCGGGCGCCACGACGCCAGAGGCTGGACGAACGACAAGCCGGTGAGGGGACCGGCCGCACACCGACGGATGGGCCCGTGCCCGTCCCCGCCAGCAGTGCATCGAGGACCCACGTGCCCGACGACGAGAACAGCGACACCGAGCCCACGAGCGGCGAGGGCTCCGACGCGCCCGTCGCCACCGTCGACATCGACGTCGAGGGCCCGTACTTCGCCTCGCTGGTCGAGGCGGCGGCGTGGGGCGAGGCCTCCGATGCCGAGATCGAGCTGCTCGAGGCCAACAAGGGCGCCTGGCAGCGCGAGCTGATCGAGCGCCTCACCGAGACCGACGAGGCCCTCGACCGCCTGCGCTCCAACCGCAAGGGCGACGACCAGCAGGTGCTCGTCGACCTCGAGCACGAGCAGCGGATGCTCGAGATCGCCCTCGACCGCGTGCTCGGCGTCGAGCCCGAGCCGGGCGAGCCCGCCCCCGGCGTCAACGTGCTGCAGCTCTCGTGGGTCTCGGGCCGCCTCGTGGCGTGGCTCGGCGGGCCCGACGCCCCGCCCACCACCGCGGATCAGCTCCGCGAGGCCCTGGCCGCCACCCACGCCCCCGACGACGTCTGGTCGGGACGGGCGCCCGTGCCGCTGCCCAACGGCGAGAAGGCCACCGCCCTCGAGGCCGGCACCGCCGACGTGCTCGGCTGGCTGCTCGGCATCGGTGCCGAGGTCGAGCCCGACGAGCTCGGCCCGAGCGTGCACTGGCTCGCCCTCGTGGCCGCGTGGGCCGTCGAGCTCGTGGCCCGCGGCGCCATGGTGCCCACCCTGCGCCGGGCCCGCACCGGCCGCAAGAACCAGAACCGGTCGGCGTTCGGCGTGGCGTGGAACCCCGCCCTCATCGACGCCGAGCACCTCAAGGCCGTCGCCGACGCCATGCCCGGCTCGGTCAGCGCCCTGTCGCCCTCGGTCGACGGGCCCACCATGGCCCGCTCGGTGCTGGCCGAGGTCGTCGACGTGATCTGCCACAGCGCGGCCAAGCAGGTCGACGTGCCCGCCGCCCCCGACGACCCCCGCACGCCGGCTGCCGCGGCCGAGGCCTTCCTCGCCCGCCTCGACGGCACCCCCTTCGACGTGCCCGCGGGCATCGCCGGTGAGCTCACCAACGCCCTCGAGCGCTGGTCGCTGCCGGTCACCTCCAAGAGCTACCGCTCGCTGATCGTGCAGCTCGACCCGCCCGACTCCGGCGATGCCTGGCACCTCGCCGTGCTCGCCCCCGGCAAGGGCCAGTCGGTCTCGCCGGTCGAGGTCGCGCTGGTCAACGCCGGCAACCAGCGGCGCGAGCTCGAGGGCAACCTCGTGCGCCTCGAGCGCCTCTACCCGCCGCTGCAGCGGCCCGGCAGCCTGCGCCGCGGAGAGGTCGTGCTGAGCCAGGCCGAGGCCTGGGAGCTGATGACCGAGACGGGCGCCGTGCTCGCCGACGCCGGCTTCGACGTCCGGGTGCCGGCGCTCTCGCGCAAGCGGCCCACCCCCTCGCTGCGGATGTTCGCCGACGCCGGCGACAGCGTCGTGGGCGCCCACCAGCTCGCCAACGTGAGCTGGACCGCGGTGTTCGACGACATCGAGCTCACCGCCGCCGACATCGCCCGCCTGGCCAAGGAGGCCCGCCCGCTGGTGCGCGCCGGCGGCCGCTGGGTGGCCCTCGACCACGCCGACCTCGCCGCCGCCGCCGAGGCCCTGGCCGAGCGGGCCAAGAAGCCCCAGCTCACCGGGGCCGAGATGCTGCGCCAGGCCCTCGGCCTCGACGGCACGCCCCTCGCCGGTGGCGTCTCCATCGAGGGCTCCGGCTGGGCCGCCGACCTGCTCTCGAAGGCCTCCACGGCGTCGTTGGCCCCGGCCGAGACGCCCGACGAGTTCCGCGGCGACCTGCGCAGCTACCAGGCCGAGGCGCTGTCGTGGCTCCGCTTCCTCGACACCACCGGCCTCGGCGGCTGCCTCGCCCTCGACATGGGCCTGGGCAAGACGCCCACGATGCTCGCCCACCTGGCCGGCACCGCCGGCGAGGACCCGGCCCTGGTCATCGCCCCACCTGCCGTCGTCGGCAACTGGGCGGCCGAGGCCCGCAAGTTCGTGCCCGGCCTGAAGGTGCTCGTGCACCACGGCGCCTCCCGCGCCGAGGAGGACGAGATCGCCGGGCAGGCGGCCAAGGCCGACGTGATCATCACCACCTACGCCACCGCCGTCCGCGACATCGAGGCGCTGGAGAAGATCGAGTGGGGCCGCGTCGTGCTCGACGAGGCCCAGGCCATCAAGAACCCGGCCAACGACACCGCCCAGCAGCTGCGCCGCCTGAACGCCCACTCGCGCATCGCCCTCACCGGCACGCCGATCGAGAACGGCCTCGGCGACCTGTGGGCGATCCTCGACTTCACCAACCCCGGTCTGGTGGGCGCCCGCCCCCAGTTCATCGCCTCGCTCTCGGGCAACGGCGAGGGCGGCCGGGCCCAGGGCGAGTCCGCCCTGCGGGCGCTCAACGGCATCCTCGTGTTCCGCCGCACCAAGAGCGAGCCCGCCATCGCCGCCGAGCTGCCCGACCGCATCGACGAGCTCGACCACTGCGCGATGACCCCCGAGCAGATCGGCCTCTACCAGGCGGTGCTCGACAACCTGGTCACCGGGGCCGCCACCGAGGACGGCGCCGACTCCCGCAAGGGCGCGGTGCTGGCCGCCATCACCGCCCTCAAGCAGATCTGCAACCACCCCGTCGCCTACCGCGACGACGACGGCCCCCTCGACGGCCGGTCGGGCAAGCTCGCCCGCCTCGAGGAGATCGTCGAGCAGGTCTACGCCGCCGGCGAGCGCGTGCTGGTGTTCACCCACTTCGCCGAGTGGGGCCAGAAGCTCGCCGACCACCTCACCAAGCGCTTCGACATCCCGGTGGGCTGCTACCACGGCGGGCTGTCCCGCGGCGCCCGCGACCAGCTCGTGGCCGAGTTCCAGGCCCTCGACGGGCCCGGCGCTCTGGTGCTCTCGCTCAAGGCCGGCGGCACCGGCCTCAACCTCACCAACGCCAACCACGTCGTGCTCTACGACCGCTGGTGGAACCCGGCGGTCGAGGACCAGGCCCGTGACCGCGCCTGGCGCATCGGCCAGACCAAGACCGTCATCGCCCACCGCCTGGTGTGCCCGGGCACGGTCGACGAGCGGGTCGAGGAGGTCGTCGCCGGCAAGCGCCACATCGCCGACCTCGTCCTGCCCAAGTCGAGCTCGCTGGGCGACCTCGACCCGACGCAGCTCCAGACCGCCCTCGGCCTGCGCACCGACGAGCTGCTCACCGAATCGGCCGACGAGGCCGCCGAGGAGACCGCCGCATGAGCCGCTCCCGTCGCCGCCCGGCAGCCAAGAAGCAGCAGGCCGACCGCGCCGCCGCCAAGAAGTTCTGGGGTGAGATCCCCACCGACGAGCCGCCGGTCGTGGCCCAGCCCGACGACCCCACCGCCATGGTGCTGTCGCTCGGCGCCCCGCCGCTGCGCACCGTCGAGCGCCCCTCGCAGGAGGCGTTCGCCAAGCTCTACAACCGGGCCGCCGCCATGGCGTTCGGCCTGGCGGTCGCCGCCGGCCTCGACGACGACCCCTCCTCCGACTGACCCAGCTCGTCAGGTGGTGAGGGCGGCGACGTCGGCGAGGAGCTCGAAGGAGCGCACGCGCTCGTCGGGGTCGCTGACGTTGGTGGTGACCATCAGCTCCTGCACGCCGGTGCGCCCGGCCAGCTCGAGCAGGCTCTCGCGCACCGTGGCCGGCGAGCCCACCACGTAGGTGGCGGTGAGCTTGCGGACGAACTCCTTCTCGGCCGGCGTGTAGGAGTACTCGGCGGCCTCCTGCGGTGTCGGCGCCGGGCCGGGTCGGCCGGTGCGCATCCGCAGCATCGACAGCGCCTGGGGCGCGGCCAGCCAGTGGGCGTGCTCGTCGGTGTCGGCGCAGACCACGTTGACGCCGATCATGGCGTAGGGCTCGTCGAGGGTCTCGGAGATGCGGAACGTGTCGCGGTAGAGCGAGAGGGCCTCGAGCGTGCCGCCGCCGCTGAAGTGGTGGGCGAACGAGAACGGCAGGCCGAGCATGGCGGCCAGCTGGGCGCTGTAGCCGCTGGAGCCGAGCAGCCAGATGGCCGGCAGGCTCGGGGCGTGGGGCACGGCCTTCACCTGGGCGTAGGGGTGGTCGTCGGGGAACGAGCCCTCGAGCCACGCCACCAGCTCGGCCAGCTGCTGGGGGAAGTCCTCGCCGTCGGAGAGCTGGCTGGTGCGGCGCAGCGCCCGGGCGGTCATGGGGTCGGTCCCGGGAGCCCGACCCAGGCCGAGGTCGATGCGGCCGGGGTGCAGCGACTCGAGCATCCCGAACTGCTCGGCGATCACGAGCGGCGAGTGGTTCGGCAGCATGACGCCGCCGGAGCCGAGCCGCATGGTCCCGGTGGCCGACGCCAGGTGGGCCAGCAGCACGGCCGGCGACGAGCTGGCGATGCTCGGCAGGGAGTGGTGCTCGGCCACCCAGTAGCGGTGGTAGCCGAGCTGCTCGGCGCGCTGGGCGAGCGCGGTGGAGCGGTGCAGGGCCTGGCCGGGGGTGACGCCGCGGCCGACGGGAACGACGTCGAGGATCGACAGGCGCACGGGGCGCTCGCCGCCGAGGAGCCGCAGCTCGCCGGGGGCGACGGTGGTGGGCCCGGCGCTCACAGGCGGTCGTCGGTCGACGGGGGCGACCACTCGGAGGGGATCACCCGGCGGACGATGGGATCGAACGTGGACATGGGCTCGCTCGGGTAGTCGGGGTCGAAGGAGACCTCGTCCCAGTCGGTCGTGAAGTCGACCGTGTACTGGTAGTGGGGGTCGTCCCTGAAGGCGTCGCGGGCGTTCGGGTCGAGGCCGAGGTGCTCGCCGTAGAAGTAGGTCTGGAACAGCCCGTGGTGGGCGAGCATCCAGTGGTTCTTCTCGGAGATGAACGGGTGGAGGATCGAGGCCGCCACCTCGCCGTGGTTCATGGGCCCGAGCGACTCGCCCACGTCGTGGAAGAGGGCGCACACCACGAGCTCGTCGTCGGCGCCGTCGCGCAGGGCCCGGGTGGCGGTCTGGAGGCTGTGCTCCAGGCGGTCGATCGGGTAGGCGGCGTCGGCGCGGAGGTCGGCCAGCATCCCCATGAGGAGGTCGGGCAGGGCGCGCATGTTCTCGGTGTGGACCCGAGCGAGCACCTGGAAGTCCGCGTCGGTGCCCTCGTCCATGCGCCGGAAGTGCATCTTGCCGTCGGTCACGACGAGAAGCGTACCGACCACCCGGCGGCCGCCCTCGGGCCCGGCGCGGTGCGGTCGCAGTGGGAGCCGGCCCCCTCCTCCCCTATCCTCAACCCCTCGTGCGCTTCCTCCACGACCGCCTGCCCGACCCCGACCTCACGTTCGACGACGTGTTCATGGTGCCGGTGCGATCCGACGTCTCGTCCCGGCTCGACGTCGACCTGACCACCGTCGACGGCACGGGCACGACGATCCCGCTGGTGGTGGCCAACATGACCGCCGTCGCCGGGCGCCGCATGGCCGAGACCGTCGCCCGCCGCGGCGGCATCGCCGTGGTTCCCCAGGACATCCCCCTCGAGGTCGTGGCCGAGGTCGTGGGGTGGGTGAAGGCCCGCCACGTGGTGCACGACACCCCGATCACGATGGCCCCCACCGACACCGTGGGCGAGGCCATGAACCTCATCACCAAGCGGGCCCACGACGCGGTGATCGTCGTCGAGGGCGACCGCCCGGTGGGCGTGGTCACGGACCGCGACTGCGCCGGCGTCGACCGCTTCACCGCCCTCGACCGGGTGATGTCGACCGACCTGCTCACCGTGCCGGCCTCCATCGACCCGGCCGCCGCGTTCGACCTGCTCCACGAGCGCCGCCGCCGCCTGGTCCCGGTGGTCGACGACGACGGCCGCCTCGTCGGCATCCTCACCCGCACCGGCGCCCTGCGCTCGACCCTCTACCGGCCGGCGCTCGACGACGCCGGGCGGCTGCGGGTGGCCGCCGCCGTCGGCGTGAACGGCGACGTCGCGGCCAAGGCGAAGGCGCTGGTCGAGGCCGGGGTCGACGTGCTGGTGCTCGACACCGCGCACGGCCACCAGGAGAAGATGATCGAGGCGATCCGCCGGGTGAAGGCGCTCGACCTGCCCGCGCCGCTGTGCGCCGGCAACGTGGTGTCGGCGGGGGGCGTGCGCGACCTCGTCGACGCGGGTGCCGACATCGTGAAGGTCGGCGTCGGGCCCGGTGCCATGTGCACCACCCGCATGATGACCGGCGTGGGCCGGCCCCAGTTCTCGGCGGTGCTCGAGTGTGCGGCCGAGGCCCGCCTGCTCGGCCGCCACGCGTGGGCCGACGGCGGCGTGCGCCACCCCCGCGACGTCGCCCTCGCCCTGGCTGCGGGGGCCAGCAACGTGATGGTCGGCTCGTGGTTCGCCGGCACCCACGAGTCGCCCGGCGACCTGCACCACGACGCCGACGGCCGGGCCTACAAGGAGAGCTTCGGCATGGCCTCGGCCCGGGCCGTGGTCAACCGCTCCTCGGGCGACGAGGCCCCGATCGAGGCGGCACGCCGAGCCCTCTTCGAGGAGGGCATCTCCACCGGCCGCATGTACCTCGACCCGGGCCGGCCAGGCGTCGAGGACCTCATCGACGTGATCACTGCCGGCGTGCGCAGCGCCTGCACCTACGCCGGGGCCCGCACGCTCGAGGAGCTCCACGAGCGTGCGGTGGTCGGGATGCAGACCGCCTCGGGCTACGCCGAGGGCCGTCCGCTGCACCAGGGCTGGTAGCGGTCGGAAGCCGGCTCACCTTCGCGTCACGCAGTGGCGCGTGGCTCTCGTCACTGTGACCGCTGACCTGCCGAATCCGCTTCCCGCCGACGCCGTTGGTTCGTATATTCACAGGTGTTGGCAGCGGGATCCCCCCTCCTGCGAAGCCACTGGCCACGATCGAGATCCCCCCTCTCGAACGGCCCACTCGACGCCCCCGCCTCCCCCCGGCTGGGGGCGTCGCTCGTTTTCCGACAGCTGTCAGGCGCCGTCACCGCCCGGCGGCCGGTGACCCGTCAGCGGGGTCGCTGGCGCTCCTCGGCGGTGTGGCCGGCCTCGAGGTCGGCGACCTCGCCCAGCCAGAGCAGCCCGTCCTCGCCCACCGACGCGTCGATGGGCCGGAGCATCAGGCACACGTGGTCGGCCCCGGCGTCGAGGAGGGCCACCCGGCGGCCGACGAAGCGGTTCTCGACCTCGGAGAGCACGGGCACGCCGTCGGGGCCGCGCTCCCAGTCGCACCGGGCGAACTTGTCGGTGTTGTCGCCGGTCGTGCCCCCGAAGAGCTCGGCCAGGTGGCGGTCGCCCGACCCGAGGAAGTGGACGGCGAAGGTGTCCGAGAGCGCCCCCACCCGGTAGGTGTGGTTCGCCTTCGACAGCCACACCGCGTACTCGGGCGGGTCGATGCCGCACTGGGCGTGGAACCCCACGAGGCAACCGGCCCGCACCCTCCCCGAGGCCGTGGTCACCACGATCATCGGGTTGTCGAGCCGACCCATCAGCTCGTTGAAGCTCCGGGTGGTCGCCGGATCGGTCACGGTCTCGTCGCGGGTCACCGCTCCTCCTGGTCGTGGGGGGTCTGGGCGTGGGAGGCCTGCGGGGAGGCCTGGTCGTCGTCGGTCCGGCGCAGGTAGCGCAGGTAGAGCTCGTCGCCCTCGCGCACCACACCCGCGAGCGAGAACGCGGCCAGCTCGGCGGCAGGCGCGGCCCGGTTGGCCATGGTGAGCGGGTCGCCGCCGAAGCGCGGGGTGATCGTGAGGCAGAGCTCGTCGAGGAGGCGCACCCCGACCAGCTCGTCGAGCAGGGTCGGGCCGCCCTCGGTGACCACCACGCGCATCCCGTGGGTGGCCAAGTGGGCGAGGGCCGCGGCCAGGTCGACGGCCTCGGCGCCGGCCCGGACGACCTCGGCGTGCTCGGCGGCGCGGTCGACGGCCCCGGAGGGCGCCGCGTCCGACGTGACCACCACCGGTCGAGGGCCGTCGGCCCCGGCCCAGAGCGGGGC
>CAMFLJ010000147.1 GCA_945957335.1 uncultured Actinomycetes bacterium
GGACGCAGTTGCGGCCCGTGTCGGCGATGATCACGTCGCCGTTGGATGCCACAGCGACCCCGGCCGGCCCCGAGAGCGACACCGCGGTCGCCGCCACGTTGCCGGCCCCGCAGGTCGTCGTCGCACCGCCGCCGGCGACCCGGCTCACCGTGCCGGTGCCGTCGATCTTGCGGATGCAGTTGTTGCCGGTGTCAGCGACGTAGACGTTCCCGGACGCATCGATCGCCACGCCCTGGGGTGCGCTCAGCGACAGGCCCGTCGCTGCACCGCTGTAGGAGCACGCGGTGTTCGATCCGCCTCCGGCGAAGGTCGAGATGGTGCCGTTGGTGGCCACGACCCGGATGCGGTTGTTGGCGGTGTCGGCGATGAAGACCCGGCCGTCGGGCCCTTCGTCGATCGAGTTGGGGGTGTTGAGCGACGCCGCGGTGGCGGCGCCGCCGTCGCCGGCGAGGGCGCTCGTCCCGTTGCCGGCGAAGAGCACGACCGCTCCGCCGCAGCGGTCCGTGGTGATCTGGGTGCTCTGGGCGGAGGTCCAGGTGCCCTTGGTCGTGCGGACGGAGAGGTACCGCGGGGTGGTGACCGGTGCCGTGGGCGACACCGAGGCGGTGGTCGTGCCGGACGCGACAGTGGCCGCCACCGTGATGGCGCCGGTCGGGGTCGTCTGCTGGAGAGCCTGGGTGCTGGTCTGGATGCCGGCGGCCACGGACCAGCTCAGCGACGTCGCGGTGGCGCTCGTCCACCTGCAGTTGATGCTCGACGGCACCGCGAGGCTGCCGGTGCCGACGGTCGCCGTCGCCGTCTCGGACCCGGTGAACGAGGCGTGGGCGACGGTCGTCGGGATCAGGGTCATGACGGCGATGGCGGCGACGGTCATGCCCACGGTCTTTCCGACCGCGTGGAGCGAGGTGTGAGGGCGTGGCTTCTCGTCGCGGTCTGCGGTGCGACCGTGCGAGGCCCGGGTCTCGGAGCTGCGGCGGGGCTGGTCGTCGTGGCGACGGTCGGCCTCGCGGCGGTCACCGACCCGTCGATCGGCCACGCGCCGCTCGCCCGTTCGGCGCTCGAGGTGGGCGGGCCAGGCCGCGGCGCCGGGGACGGTCTGTCGCCGGTCGGCCTGGCGGCGCTCCTCCTTGCGACGTTCCTCCCGGCGTCGCTCGTCGCGCCGCCAGATGGCGAAGAAGCCGGCGACCAGCACCAGGAGCCCGCCGACCACCATGAGGGCGATCCGCACCCGGGGCGTGCCGGCGTCGGTCAGGATGCTGCCGAGCACGGGCAGCACGGTGGTGACCTTGTGGACCTTCTGCCCGTTGAGCTGGAGGTTCCACGGATCGGGGCCGGGGTTGTTGTCGCCCTTGGTCGTGAAGGTCCGTGTCCCGTCGATCTCGCCGATCGCGATGACCCGGTGCACGGTCTTCGTGCCCGTCTCGGGAGCGGCGAACACGATCACGTCGCCGATCTGGATGGTCGAGACGTCCTGGTGCTCCACCATGATGGCGGAGCCCTTGGGGATGACCGGCTCCATGGAGCCGGTCGGAACGGTCTGCAACATCAGGCGGCCGGTGAGGGTCCCCACCGAGAACACCACGCACGCCACCGCGGCGACGCCCAGCACGACCCACTCCGTCACGCGGAGCAGGCCGTGCAGGGCACGCCCGACCCCGAGGCGCCGCGTGGGCACCTCGGAGGCGGGGTGGCGGAAGGTGGTCATCGGTGGGTTCCCTCTACCGGTGCCGTCAGGCTCACTTGGCGACAGCGGTCCGCTGCTGGCCGTTGAACGTGAAGTCGATGGTCGAGTTCAGCGACTGGAACGCGTTCCCGGCGGTCGACGGCAGCGTCAGGGTGGCCCGCAGGTGGTTCGCGGTGCCGGCGGTGGCGACGATGTTCTTGAGCGGCATGCTGGTGCCGATGACCGGCATGGAGGGCAGCACGGTGCTGATCGTCCCGGGGCAGGTGTAGGTGTACGGAGCCGCCGACTCCTTCCAGGCCTCCGAGCACGAGTCGATGGAGATCTGGAGGCCGTCGGTGGTGTCGGTGTCGAGGAGCGAGCTCGTCTTGGCGAACGACGTGAGCGTCACGCTGTCGAGCATGTCGACGGAGCCGGTGTTGGTGATGGTGACCGCACGCTGCATGGAGTCGCCGGGGGCGAGGTCCTTGGCGCCGACCGAGAGGCGCTGGCCGGAGCCGTCGGCGGAGATGTCCGCAAAGGACACGGTGCCGGTGTAGGTGGAGGCCTGGGCGTTCGTCGAGGCTGTGAACGAGGCGAACGCAGCGCCGCCGACACCCGCGGTGACGAGGGCGAGAAGGCCGCCGCTGATCGCGAGCTTCATGCCGGTGGAGGAACGGGGGGTACGCATTGTCTCTGAGGACCTTTCGAGGTCAGAGCCATGGGCTCTGGCTGGAACCCGCACGACGACGCCGTTGCGGTGGGCGTTACAGAGCACGTGTTTCGCGTGGTCTGCCTCGTCACTCAGCGTGGCGAACGTTCCTCCAGTGCGGGGCAACGAATCCTCAAGATCCCTTGATGAATGCGCTTTCAGGTAGGTCGAACAGCCCAAAAAGCCCAGATAGAACCGGGTTCCAGCAGTGGAACTGTCGGAACATGGAGAGCGCCGCCGGCGACGTCGTCGCCCGACGCGCTGCGTGGCCAGAGCTCAGGGGCGCACGGTGTGGGTCGACACGGTGAGGCGCTCGAGCGCGTCGGGGTCGACGTCGACCCCGATGCCGGGCCCGTCGGGCACGCGGACGCCGCCGCCGCCGACCTCGACGGGTGCGGTGACGTCGTCGGTGAAGGTGAGCCGTCCGTCGCCGATGTCGCCGGCGACGGTGGCACCCGGGTGGGCCGCGAGGGCCACGTTGGCGTGGCGCCCGATGCCGGCGTCGAGCATGCCGCCGACCCATGCCGCCACCCCGTTGCCGGCGCAGCGGTCGAGCACGTCGGCGGCGGCCAGCCAGCTGCGGTAGCGGGGCGCCTTCACGCACACCACCGAGCACGCCCCCATGTCGAGGGCCTGCTCGGTGTCGGCCACGGTCGTGAGCGACTCGTCGAGGCAGATGGGCGTGGTGATGCGGCGGGCCAGTTCGGCGTGGCCCAACAGGTCGTCGGCGGCGAGAGGCTGCTCGAGGCAGGCCAGGCCCAGTTCGTCGAGGTCGGCCAGGAGGCGGGCGTCGTCGGGCGCGCCCGGCTCCCCGTCGAGGCGGTAGGCGCCGTTGGCGTCGGCCACCAGCACCACCTCGGGCCCCACGGCCGCGCGCACCGCCTGCACCAGCCCGACGTCGCGGCCCGGGGCGACCTTGAGCTTCACCCGGCCGTAGCCCTGCGCCACACGGTCGACGACCTGGGCGACGACGGCGTCGGTGGAGCCGGCCAGGCCGACCACGGCGCCCGCGGGCACGGCCTGCGCCGGTCCGGGCGGGTGGGGGAACAGGCGCCGTGCGAGTGGGGTGCCGGCGGCCCGGCCCTCGGCGTCGAGCAGGGCCAGCTCGAGGGCGGCCTTCGCCATGGGGTGGCCGACGACGTCGTCGAGGGCGGCGGCGAGCTCGTCGGCCGCCAGCCCGTCGGAGCGGTCGGCGGCCGCGGCCAGCAGCCGGGGGGCGAGGTGGTCGCGCAGCACGAGGAGGGCGGCGTCGGTGAACTCGGCGGTGTAGGTCGGGTCGGGGAGAGCGGCGCACTCGCCCCAGCCCTCGCCGTCGGGCCCGACGAGGTGGACGACCACGCTGGTGCGCACGTCGACCGAGCCGTGCCCGGCCACGAACGGCGCCACCATCGGCAGGGCCACCACGCGCAGCTCCACCGCGTCGATCCGCATGGCCGACGAGCGTACGACCCCGCACCCCTCCAGCCCCCACCCCTCCTCCCCCAGCTGGCTCAGAACGGTGCGGAAACCGCACCGTTCTGAGCCAGCTTGCGGGTGGGGGAGGAGGCGCGGAGTTCACGCGGCCGTCACGGCGCGGCCGGCGACGACGGCGGCACCCCGTCGTAGGGTCGCGCCCATGTCCGACAACTCCGCCACCGCGCCGGCTCCGGTGCCCGCCGACCTGCTCGTCGTCGGGGCCGAGCTGGTCGCCACCATGGATGACGAGCGCCGCGAGATCGCCGGCGGCTGGGTGGCCGTCACCGACGGCCTGATCTCCGGCGTGGGTGGCCCGTCCGACCCGCCGCCCACCGCCGCCAAGGTGCTGCGGGCCGAGGGCTGCCTCGTCACGCCCGGGCTCATCAACACCCACCACCACATCTACCAGAACCTCACCCGCAGCTTCCGGGCCGCGACGGAGGGCTCGCTGTTCACCTGGCTCACCACGCTCTACCCCCAGTGGGCCCGCCTCGACGAGGAGGCCGCCTACGTCTCGGCGTGGGTCGGGCTCACCGAGCTGGCCCTCGGCGGCTGCACCACCACCACCGACCACCTCTACGTGCACCCGGCCGGAGCCGGCGACCTCATCTCGGCCGAGATCGAGGCGGCCGTCGAGCTGGGCATGCGCTTCCACCCCACCCGCGGCTCGATGAGCCTGTCGGTGAAGGACGGCGGCCTGCCCCCCGACTCGGTGGTGCAGGACGACGACACGATCCTCGCCGACTCCCAGCGCCTGGTGGAGCGCTGGCACGACCCCTCGCACGGCGCCATGGTGCGCATCGCGCTCGCGCCGTGCTCGCCGTTCTCGGTCACCCCCGAGCTGATGGTGAAGACCGCCGAGCTGGCCGAGCGCCTCGACGTCCGCCTCCACACCCACCTGGCCGAGGACGCCGACGAGGACACCTTCGCCATGGAGACCTTCGGCTGCCGCACGGTCGAGCACTTCGAGGCCGTGGGCTGGATGAGCGACCGCTCGTGGGTGGCCCACTGCATCTTCCCGAACGCGGCGGAGATCGGCCGGCTCGGTGCGGCGGGCGTGGGCGCTGCGCACTGCCCGAGCTCGAACATGATGATCGGCGGGCCCGGCGCCCTCGCGCCGGTGGCCGAGATGCGGGCGGCCGGCGTGAAGGTGGGCCTGGGCTGCGACGGCTCGGCCTCCACCGACTCCGCCTCGCTCTGGATGGAGGCCCGCAACGCCATGCTCCTCGGCCGCCTCCGCAAGGGCCCGACCGAGATGGGGGCGCGCACCGCGCTCGAGATCGCCACCCGCGGGAGTGCCGGCTGCCTCGGTCGCGAGGGCGAGATCGGCGAGCTGTCGGTCGGCGCGGCGGGGGACCTCGTGGTGTGGGGCCTCGACGGCGTCCGCTTCGCCGGCGCGATCTCCGACCCGATCGACGCCTGGCTGCGCTGCGGCCCGGTCGACGCCCGCCACACGGTGGTGGCCGGTCGCACGGTGGTCGAGGACGGCGCCCCCACGGCCCTCGGCCTCGACGACATGCTCGTTCGCCACCGCCGCGCCTCCGAGCGCCTCCAGGCGCCCCTCTAGCCGGACCCCCTCCCTCGATTGCTCGATGCCGGGAAACGGTGCGCCGAACCTGCGCCAGGGGGCAGGAAGAGCGCACCGTTTCGCCGGGGCGATGTCAGACAGGGGTCACGAGGTGGTGACAGAGAGGTCACCGCTTCGAAGGCTCGTCGCAACCATCGACCGGCAACCTGTCTGACATGTCGAACCGAGTGCTGACCGGCGGGCGAGTCATCGATCCCGCGTCCAAGACCGACGAGATCGCCGACGTCGTGATCCGCGACGGGATGATCGAGGCCGTGGGCCAGGACCTGGCCGCCGCCCACCCCGACCTCCCCGTCCACGACGTGTCCGGCTACATCGTGGCCCCCGGCCTGATCGACCTCCACGCCCACATCGCCGCCGGCCTCGGCGACTTCTGCCTCGAGGCCGACCGGGTCGGCGTCGACGCCGGCGTGCCCACCGTGATCGACGGCGGCACCTCGGGCGTGGCCACCTTCGGGATCAGCCGCCGCTACTGGGACCAGCCCTCGATCAAGACCCGGGTGCTGGCGTTCCTCGACCCCAACCAGCTCTACCTGGCGACGAAGGACTTCATCTGCCACAAGCTGGAGATCGCCAACGACCTGCGCAACCTCGACGTCGACTCGGCCCTCGAGTGCGTCGACGAGAACCAGGACATCATCATCGGGCTGAAGGTGCGGGCCTGCTACGTCGACGACCCGAAGGTGTCGCCCTTCGTCGAGGCGGCCAAGCAGGTGGCCGGCGCCATGCCGGTGATGGTGCACCTCGGGCGCTTCCCGTTCACGCCCACCATCGCCACCTCCTACCTGCTCGACACCCTGCGCGGCGGCGACATCCTCACCCACGCCTTCCGCGGCGCCTCGGGCGTGCTCGACACCGACGGCCGGGCCACCCCGCAGTTCCGCGACGCCGTCGACCGGGGCCTGGTGCTCGACATCGGCCACTCCGGCACCGACTTCCGCTTCCGGGACGCCCGCAAGCTCTTCGACCAAGGCTACTTCCCGAACTCGGCCTCGACCGACCTCAACGTGTTCAGCATCGACGGGCCGGTGTACTCGCTGGCCGAGACGCTCTCGAAGGTGTGGGCCCTCGGCGTCGACCTGCCCGACGTGATCGCCATGGCCACCACCGGCCCCGCCACCGCCGTGCACCGCGAGTCGATGCTGGGCGCCATCGAGCCCGGGCGCTCGGCCGACCTCTCGATCCTCGAGGTCGTCGAGGGCGAGGACCTGCCGCTGTCGGACGGCTTCGAGACGATCCTCGTCGAGAAGAAGCTGGCGTCGGCCGGCTGCTACCGCGCCGGCGAGTGGTACGGCGCCCCGGTCGAGGGCCTGGTCGAGGTGTCGGCGTGACGCTCACCGACGGGGTCGCCACCTCCGCCCTGCCGGGCGACATCGAGCTCGACGACGCGCCCGCCGCGGCGGCCGACGACGGCGCCCTCGACCCCAAGGCGTTCTACGAGGGCCTGGTCGCCGAGCTGGCCGCCGCCCGTGCCGCCCTGCCCGACGACGAGGCCAGCTTCGGGGCCCACAAGCCGCTCGACACCGCCGAGCTCGTCGAGTGGCTGAAGTTCCAGGCCTGGTACGAGCTGAACGCCGCCCACTTCATCGGGGCATGGCTGGCCGAGACCCCCGAGACCGAGGTGTTCTGCGCCCTGGCCCGGCAGGTCCACGACGAGGCCCGGCACTACAAGATCGTGATGAGCCAGCTCGAGGCGCTCGGCGAGACCATGGACGGCTGGGAGCCCGAGCCCGAGTGGGTCGCCTGGATCCAGGAGTTCTACCCGGCGGGCGACGACACCCTCGAGCGGGTCGCGGCCCACAACATCACCGGCGAGCTCGGCGCCGCCCAGGGCATGGAGGACCTCCTGCCCCGCGTGCCGCCCGGGGTGCAGAAGGCCATCGGCAAGATCCTCCCCGACGAGCGCTTCCACATCGCCCTCGGGCGCACCACCGTGCTGCGCTACGCCACGACGGCCGACCGCCAGCGCCGGGTGCGCGAGCGCGTGATGGGCGCCTTCGCCCTCGAGCGATCGGGCCGGGCCGCCTACGAGCGCCGCATCGAGGCCCTCACCGCCTGAGCCCTCCTCCGCTTCCCGAGCTGGCTCGAACCCGGTCGTCCCGGCGACCCGATGCGAGCCAGCTCGGCGCACACACCCGCGAGCTGGCTCGCATGTGGTCGCTCCGGCTGCCCGATTCGAGCCACCTCGGGCTGAGCGGGCGGGTCAGCGGGCGGGGACGACGCGCACCAGGGCGAAGGGGACCACCCCGGGAACGTGGTACTCGGCGCTGGTGAAGAGCACCTCGCCGCTGCGGCCGAGGCCGATCTGCTCGATGGTGAGCACGGCGTCGCCGACGGGCTGCTCGAGCCACGAGGCCTCGCGCTCGTCGAGGGCGATGGCGCCGGGTCGGGCGATGGTCCACACCACCGGCTCGCCGGCCACCTCGGCGGCGAAGTCGAACACCGAGGTGGTGACGTCGGGCGGCACCGAGGTGGTGCCCTCGGGCATCGGCACGAGGTTCACCGCCGCCATCGTGGGGCGGCCGTCGGCCCGCCAGCGCTTGACCGTGCGCAGGGCGATGGTGCCCTCGGGCCGGTCGAAGGCCTCGGCGGTGACGGCGTCGAGGGGAACCAGGTCGGCGCCGAGCACGTCGACGCGGGCCTCGTGGCCGAGCGCCTCGAGCAGCTCGGCGTAGTCGAAGGTCTGGTCGAAGCGGGCGACGAGGTCGAGCGCCGCGGTGTTGACCACCGTCTCGCTGCCGCGCCGCCGCAGCACCAGCCCCTGGGCCTGGAGGCGGGCCAGCACCTCGCGGAGGTTGGGGCGGCTGACCCCGAGCTGGTCGGCGAGGGCGGGCTCGGACGGCAGCACGCCGTCGGCCGCGGCGGCGTCGTGGAGCACGTCGAGGAGACGGCTCAGCAGGTCGTCGGTGTCCATCGCCATGGGCGCACAGCTTGGCAGGCCCCAACGACGTCGCCGACGAACGGGCGGCCGCCCGTCAGGTCCGGGTCAGACCTGAGACCGATGGCCTGGCGCGGTGGCGTCGGCGTGCGGCGCCCGTACGGTGGCCGGATGGCGGACGAGGACCGGGAACGGTGGGACCAGCGGTACGCGGCCAGGGCACCGGCGGGCGTCGAGGAGGTCGGGCCGCCGTCGGGCTTCGCCGACCTCGTGGCGTCGCTGCCGGCCGACGGTGCTGCGCTCGAGCTCGCGTGCGGTGAGGGCCTGTCTCTTATACACATCTCCGAGCCCACGAGACTAAGGCGAATCT
>CAMFLJ010000148.1 GCA_945957335.1 uncultured Actinomycetes bacterium
GCCTTCGGCTCGCCCAGCACGCCGACGAGGTAGGCGAGCACGTCGCGCACGGCGATCGGCTGGCAGCGGGTCTCGACCCACGTCGGCGTGACCATCGCCGGCAGCACCTCGACGAGGTGGCGCAGCATCTCGAACGACGCCGAGCCCGAGCCGATCACGACCGCGGCCCGAAGCTCGGTGCATGGCACCGGACCCGACCGCAGGATCGTGCCCACCTCGTGGCGGCTGCGCAGGTGGGGTGAGAGGTCGGCGCCGGCGTCGTCGCCGAGCCCACCGAGGTAGACCAGCTGCTCGGCGCCGGCTTCCGCTGCGGCGTCGCGCACGTTGGTGGCGGCGGCGCGGTCGCGGGCCTCCCAGTCGCCCTCGCCGCCGATCGAGTGCACGAGGTGGTAGGCGGCGCGCACCCCGGCGAAGGCGTCGGCCAGCGACGCCGGGTCGAGCACGTCGCCCCTGACGACCTCGACCGCACCCGACCACTCCTCGGCGTCGAGCTTGGCCGGGTTGCGCACCAGGGCCCGCACGCGGTGGCCGGCGGCGACCAGTTCGGTCACCAGGCGCCGCCCGATGTAGCCGGTGGCGCCCAGCACGAGCACGGGCCGGTCGTCGGCCGGGTCCGGCGTCGTCACCTGCTCGGGGTCGTCCACCCCGCGTTCCTACCGCCCCGCCGCCCCCGTCGCCGGGTCGGGCCCGACATCCCCATGGCTCGATTCGCGCCCCTGGAGGGGCGCGAATCGAGCCACGGGGCCGCCGTCCTCCTCCCGATGGCTCGATCGGGCCCGTCGGGGCGTGCCGAAACGAGCCATGGGGGGGGAGGGGTCGGAGGGGTCGGCGGTAGCGTGACCGGCGCCCGGGAGGCGGGCGAGGAGGAGTCGATGATCGTCACCACGGCCCAGGGTCGGATCGAGGGCTTCGAGCGCAACGGGGCCTGGCAGTTCCGCGGCATCCCCTACGCCGCGCCGCCCGTCGGCGAGCGCCGGTTCCGCCCGCCCGCACCCCCCGAGCCGTGGGAGGGCGTCCGCTCCGGTCGCGAGTTCGGGGCCATCTCCTGCCAGGGCACCGGTGGCACCACCGCCTTCCTCGGCGAGCAGGCCCGTGAGACCTCCGAGGACTGCCTCTTCCTCAACGTGCTCACCCCGGGCTGCGACGACGGGGCCCGGCCGGTCGTGGTGTGGATCCACGGCGGCGGCTTCGTCAACGGCTCGGGCTCCACGCCCTGGTACGACGGCACCCGCATGGCCACCCGCGGCGACGTCGTGGTCGTCACGGTCAACTACCGCCTCGGGGCGGCCGGCTTCCTGTGGCTCGGCGACCTCGACCCGTCGTACCGGTCGAGCGGCGTGAACGGCCTGCTCGACCAGGCCGCGGCGCTGCGGTGGGTGCAGGAGAACATCGCCGGCTTCGGTGGCGACCCGGGCAACGTCACCATCGTCGGCGAGTCGGCCGGGGCGATGAGCGTGTCGACGCTGCTGGCCCTGCCCGCGGCTCGTGGCCTGTTCCACCGGGCGGTGGCCGAGAGCGGTGCCGCCTCCAACACCTTCCCGCCGCGGATCGCCGCCGAGATCACCTCGTCGATGATGAGCCGGCTGGAGGTCACCGACCTCGACGGCCTGCTCGCCGCCGACCCCGACGCGCTCGTCGCCGCCGCCGGCAAGGTCACCGGCGAGATCTTCCACGACCCGGCCCGCATCGCCGGGCGCACCGGCATCGCGCTGGCCATGGCGTTCCAGCCCGTCGTCGACGGCGAGTGGCTGCCCGCCGACCCGCTCGAGGCGGTGCGCCGAGGTGAGGCCGCCGACGTGCCGTTCCTCACCGGCACCAACCTCGACGAGTGGAACCTGTTCCGGCTCATGAGCCCCAGCGGCCTCGACCACCCGGCGCTGCTCGAGCGGCTCGACACCCACTTCGGCGACGGCCACCGGGTGCACGAGGCCTACGCCGCGTCGGTGCCCGCCGGGGCCACGCCCGACGACCTGTGGAGCGCGGTGCTCACCGACGTCACCTTCCGCATGCCGACCGTGCGCCTGGTCGAGGCCCGCGCCGAGGGCGCCACCAGCCCGACCCACCAGTACCTGTTCACGTGGGCCTCGCCCGCCTTCGGCGGCATCGCGGGCTCGTGCCACGCCCTCGAGATCCCGTTCGTGTTCGGGGTGCTCGCCAACCCCGGCGCCGAGCTGATCCTCGGCGGCGAGGCCGGGGACGACCTGTGGGCGCTGTCGGACGCCATGCAGGACGCCTGGATCGCGTTCGCCCGCACCGGCGACCCCAACCACCCGGGCCTGCCCGAGTGGCCGGCGTGGGACCCCGAGAGCCGCCCGGTGATGCGCTTCGACGTCGAGCCGGCGCTCGTGCACGACCCGGGCCGGGCCGAGCGGCTGCTGTGGGAGGGTGTGCTGTGAGCACGCCAGCGCCCCCCACGTCCGAGCGCCGTCCAGCTGTGGTGCTGCTCTCGGGCGGCCTCGACTCCACCACCTGCCTGGCCCTCGCCCGGCAGCAGGGGTTCGAGCCGGTGGCCCTCAGCTTCCGCTACGGGCAACGCCACACCGTCGAGCTCGACTGCGCCCGACAGGTGGCCGAGGCCGCCGGCGTCGAGCACCTGGTGGCCGACATCGACCTCGCCGCGTTCGGCGGCTCGGCCCTCGTCGACGACGCCCTCGAGGTTCCCAAGCACGACGACGTCGCCGAGCTGGCCGCCGAGGCCGCGGGCGACGAGATCCCGATCACCTACGTGCCCGCCCGCAACACGATCTTCCTGAGCTTCGCCGTGGCCGTGGCCGAGGTGCGCGGCGCCGCCGACATCTTCATCGGCGTCAACGCGGTCGACTACTCGGGCTACCCCGACTGCCGCCCCGAGTTCGTCGCCGCCTTCGAGGAGATGGCCAACCTGGCCACCCGCGCCGGCGTCGAGGGCAACCGCCTCACGATCCACACGCCGCTGATCTCGTTGACCAAGGCCGAGATCGTGCAGCTCGGCGTGGGCCTCGGCGTCGACTACTCGGTCACCTCGACCTGCTACGACCCGGGCCCCGACGGCGGGGCGTGCGGCCGCTGCGACGCGTGCCTGCTGCGGGCCAAGGGCTTCGCCGACGCCGGCGTGCCCGACCCCACCCGCTACACCGCGGCCTGACGGGGGCGCTCGCCGTGTCGACCTACCTGGTGAAGGAGACGTTCCTCACCCTCCAGGGCGAGGGTGCCCACGCCGGGCGCCCGGCGGTGTTCTGCCGCTTCACCGGCTGCAACCTCTGGACCGGTCGCGAGGAGCACCGGGCCAGCGCCATCTGCCGCTTCTGCGACACCGACTTCGTGGGCACCGACGGCCCCGGCGGCGGCACGTTCCGCGGCGCCGAGGCCCTGGCCGCCCACGTGCGCTCGTTCTGGCCCGACGACTCACCCGGGTTCGTGGTGTGCACCGGCGGCGAGCCCACGCTGCAGCTCGACGACGAGGCCGTCGCCGCCCTCCACGATGCGGGCCTCGAGGTCGCCATCGAGACCAACGGCACCCGCCCGGTGCCCGCCGGCGTCGACTGGGTGTGCCTCAGCCCCAAGGCGGGTGCCGAGGTGGTGCTCGACCGGGCCGACGAGCTCAAGCTCGTGTTCCCCCAGGCCGAGCCCGAGGCCGCGCCCGAGCGATGGGCCGGGTTCCCGGCCGGGGTGCGCTCGTTGCAGCCGATGGACGGGCCGGATGCCGTCGCCAACACGGCCGCCGCGGTTGCCTACTGCCTGGAGCACCCGACCTGGCGCCTCTCGGTGCAGACCCACAAGCACCTCGGCATCCCCTGAGCCCGTCTGCGGGAGCGCGCCACGCAGGGTCCGACGGATGCCGACCTGTGTGACACTTCTCGACGTCCCCTGTCACCGGCGGTGCGTGCGTGCTGGACCTCTCACTCTGGAACCTGATCGCGATCCCGGTCTACGTGATGGGGGTCCTCGTCACGCACCTGCGTCTGCGCAACTGGTGGATCACCCTGGGTGCGGCTCTCGTCGCGTGGACGGTCGATGGGCAGCTGGTGCCGCTGGGGGCCGTGATCGCCGGGATGGTGGCGCTGCTGTTCGCCCGGCAGGTGACCGGGTACCTCGCACGTCCACGCCAGGGCTGACGCACAGGCCGGCGCCGGGCCGTCAGAGGTCGAGGCGCATCAGCAGGTCGCGCTGCTCCTCGTCGCCGAAGAGGAACGTGTGGTCGCCGATCACGGAGAAACCCAGGTGCTCGTACACGGCGAGGGCTCTGCGGTTGTGCTCCCAGACGCCCAGCCAGACGAACGGGAAGCCCTCCTGTCGGGCCGTGGCGACCGCCGTCTCCATCAGTCGACCGCCGAGCCGTCGACCGTGGTGGCTGGCGAGGACGTAGATCTGCTCGACCTCCAGGCCCTCGCGCAGGTGCGACTCCGTCTGGGCCTCACCCCGGTTGACCTTCAGGAAGCCGACCGGCGTCCCCTCGTCGAGGAGCCACCAGGTCGAGCAGCGCGGGTCCTCCAGCGTCCGGCGCACGGCCTCGGCGGTGAACTCACGGGCCACGTGGGCCTGCACCTGCGCGGGGTCGTTGTCGGCCGCGAACGTCTCGACGAACGTTGCGGCCTTCAGGCCGGCGAGGTCGGCGGCGCGCTCGGGGCCGACTGGTTCCATCTCGATCGACACGACGACACCTTGGCCCAGGACGGCGACCGGGCTCAGCTGTGGGTGGGCGCCCAGGCGACGTGGCCGACCTGGACGTAGCTGTCGATGTCGTCGTGGCGGGGCACGATGCGCACCGTCGCCCCGAAGTTCCCCGACCTCGCCACCTCGATCTCGAGCCGGTAGCGCCGCCACCCGGGATGGTCGCCGTCGCCGACGAGCTCCATGGCGGCCACGGTGGGCTCGAGCAGGTCGTTGTCGAGGTCGACGGGCCCGTAGATCGCCTGCACGTCGACGTCGGAAGGGTCGAGGTCGCCGAGCATCACCTGGGCCCAGAGCACGAAGTCGCCGGTGCCCTGCTCCTCGACCGCGGTGGTGGCGACCGACACGGAGGGCCACGCCCGGTCGAGGTGGCGGGCCCAGCGCACGAGCGAGCGGGTGGGGCCGAAGTCGTCGGCGGTCATGCGGGTGTCGTTGAGGGCGGCGGGCTCGTAGAGCCGCTCGACGTACTCGCGCAGCATGCGCGTCGACTCGACCTGCGGGCCGAGGCGGACGATCGACCGCTTGACCTTGCGCAGCCACTCGGTGGGCAGGCCGTCGTCGTCGCGCCGGTAGTAGAGCGGCACGATCTGGCGCTCGATGATGCCGTAGACGCTCTGCGACTCGATGTCGTTGCGCAGCTCGATGTCGTCGCCGGTCTCGGCCGAGGGGATGGCCCAGCCGACCTCGGGCTCGTACATCTCGTCCCACCAGCCGTCGAGGATCGAGCAGTTGAGGCCCCCGTTGAACACGACCTTCATGCCGGAGGTGCCGCACGCCTCGTTGGGGCGCAGCGGGGTGTTGAGCCACACGTCGCAGCCCTGCACGAGCATCTTGGCGACGGAGATGTCGTAGTCCTCGAGCAGCACCAGGCGGTGGCGCAGGTCGAGGTCGGACGCCAGCTTGGCGACCTCCTGGAGGAGGTGGTGGCCGGGCTCGTCGGCGGGGTGGGCCTTGCCGGCGAAGATCAGCTGGACGGGCCGGTCGGCGTCGAGGAGCAGGCGCTTGAGCCGCTCGACGTCGCGGAACATGAGCGTGGCCCGCTTGTAGGTGGCGAAGCGGCGGGCGAAGCCGATGGTGAGGATGTCGGGGTCGAGGACCTCGTCGGCCCACGACACCTGCGAGGTGGTCGAGCCCCGGTTGAGCTGGGCCTGGCGCACCTTGTGGCGCGCGTAGGCCACCAGGCGCTCCTTGCCGAGGCGGCGCAGGCGATGCAGCTCGCGCTCGGGCAGGTCGTCGATCTTGCGCCACGCCTCGGGAGGGGCCTCGGGCCAGTCGTCACCGAGGGTCTTGGTGTAGAGCGCGGCCATCTCGGGCGAGGTCCAGGTGTGGGCGTGCACGCCGTTGGTGACCGAGGTGATGGGCACCTCGTCGACGGGGACGTCGGGCCAGAGGCCGTTGAACATCTCGCGGCTGACGACGCCGTGGAGGGCGGCCACGCCGTTGGCCTGGCCGGCCAGGCGCAGGCCCATGGCCGCCATGTTGAAGACCTCGCCCTCGGGCGTGGCGGGCTCGTGGCCGAGGGCCATGAGGTCGTCGAGGGTGAGCCCGACGTCGCGGCACCAGTTGGCGAAGTACTTCTCGACGAGCTCGCGGGGGAAGCGGTCGATGCCGGCCGGCACCGGGGTGTGGGTGGTGAAGATGGAGCCCGGCTTCACGGCGGCTCGGGCCTCGGCGAAGGAGAGCCCGCGCTCGTGCATGAGCACGCGGATGCGCTCGAGGGCCATGAAGCCGGCGTGGCCCTCGTTCATGTGGAAGACCTGGGGCTGCTTGCCGAGCTCGCGCAGGGCCCGCACGCCGCCGATGCCGAGCACGATCTCCTGGCGGATGCGCTCCTCGACGCCGCCGCCGTAGAGGCGGTCGCAGGTGAGGCGGTTGACGTCGTCGTTCTCGTCGATGTCGGTGTCGAGCAGGTAGAGCTCGATGCGGCCGACCTTGGCCAGCCACAGGCGGGCGTGGACGGGCACGCCGGCGAGCTCGACGGTGACGGTGACGCCCTCGACGGGCTCGAGGGCCATGGCCCGGGGGTCGAGGCGGGGGAACCGCTCGACCTGCCAGCCCTGGTGGTCGAGCTCCTGGCGGAAGTAGCCGTGGCGGTAGAAGAGGCCGATGCCCACGAGCGGCAGGCCGAGGTCGTCAGCGGCCTTGAGGTGGTCGCCGGCGAGCACGCCGAGGCCGCCGGAGTACTGGGGGAGGGCGGCGGAGATGCCGAACTCGGGGGAGAAGTAGGCGACCTCGCGCAGGGGCGACTCGGCCCGGCCCTGGAACCAGCGTGGGGCGGCGAGGCTGCGCTCGAGCTCGGCGTGGACGGCGGCGGCCAGGCCGGTGAAGTGGGTGTCGGCGGCGAGCTTCTCGAGCTTCTCCCGCGACTCGGTGGCCAGGATGGCGGCGGGGTCGCGCAGCTCGAAGTCGAGGCCGTCGGGGTCGAGGCGGCGGAAGAGGTCCTGGGCCCGGACGTCGTCGGCCCATCCGAGGTTCATGGCCACGGATCGGAGCGGCTCGAGCTCCGGAGGGAGCTCGGACACCACGGTGAACGTCTGGACGGCCTTCATGGCGGCGAACCTAACGCGCCCCGCCCGCCCGGGGAACGGGGTTGGGCGTGACGTCGGCGACCCGTCCCCCAGCGTTCACGGACGCGAAACGTGGCCAGATGGGAGATCAGGCGGGGGAGCCGGCCCGGATGACGTCGAGGGCCTCGGCGATGTGCGAGGTCGGCTTGAACTGCGACGAGAACTTGTGGCGCACCACGCCCTCGGGGTCGATCACGTAGGTGACCCGACCCGGGAGCAGGCCGAGGGTCTTGCCGGTGCCGAACTCCTTGCGCACCGAGCCGTCGGTGTCGGCGAGCAGGGTGAAGGGCAGGTGGTGCTTCTCGGCGAAGGCCTTGTGCGACTCGACGGAGTCGCTGCTGATGCCGATCACCTTGGCGCCGGCGTCGGTGAACTCCTCGAAGCTGTCGCGGAACGAGCACGACTCCTTCGTGCAGCCCGGCGTGTCGTCCTTCGGGTAGAAGTACACGACGACCCAGCCGCCGCGGAGGGACGAGAGGCTGACGGTGGTGCCGTCCTGGTCGGGCAGCGTGAAGTCGGGCGCGGTCTGGCCCACGGTGGCGGTCATGGCCGCCTCAGCACCGGCGGGGCTCGGGATATTCCGTCTCGCGTGACATCCGTCGCACGGTTCTGAGCCGGCTGAGGGTCTGCGGAGCCAAGGCAGGCCTGCACTACCGTGGGCCCATGCCGATCGTCGCGGTCGTGAACCAGAAGGGTGGCGTGGGCAAGACCACCGTGGCCCTCGGCCTGGCCGCGGCGGCCTCGCACCGGGGCGCTCGCGTGCTCGTCGTCGACCTCGACCCGCAGGCCAACGCCACGAGCGGCCTCGGGGTGTGGGATCCGCCCACCACCGTCGACACCGCCCTCGCGGTCGACGATCCCGGCTCGGCGGCACGCCTCGCCGTCACCTCCGCGTGGCCGATGGACCACGGCGCCGAGCCCGGCGCGGTCGCCCCGTCGGTGGTGGCCAGCACGCCGGCGCTCGCCGCCCGCGAGCCGCAGCTCGCCAACGACCCCATCGGGGCCCAGGACCGGCTCCAGATCGCCCTCGAGGGCAACGGCTACGACCTCGTCGTGATCGACTGCCCGCCCTCGCTCGGGCTGCTCACGATCAACGGCCTCTTCGCCGCCGACCGGGCGCTCGTGGTCACCGAGCCGGGGGCGTGGGCCTCCGACGGCGTGGCCCAGATCCAGCGCACGATCACCCGCATCGCCGCTCGTCGCGACGGCCGGCCCGCCATCGCCGGCATCGCCGTCAACCGGCTCGGCCGCACCCGCGACGCCAAGTACTGGCACGGCCAGCTCACCGACGACTACGGCGACGCCGTGCTCGCCCCGGTGCACCTGCGCGCCGCGGTGGCCGAGGCCTCGGCCCAGTCGCTGCCGATCCACGCCCTCGGCGCCCGCGCCGGCGCGGCCGAGGCCGCCGCCGAGTTCGACGCCCTGCTC